>JANXQG010000117.1 GCA_025356915.1 Planctomycetota bacterium
CGAATATCATCGCCAAGCTGAAGGAAAGGTTTCCACGGATCGTCACGCCCAAGAAGGAAGATATATGCTATGCCACGCAGAATCGTCAGGAAGCCGTGCGGTCGCTGAGCGATCAGGCCGATGTACTCTTGGTTGTCGGCAGTTATAACAGTTCAAACAGTCGTCGGTTGGCCGAGTTGGGCAAAGCTAGGAATGTGCCGTCGTACCTGATCGACGGTCCAGACGACATCGACCTCGCCTGGTTCCATGGTAGCGAAACCGTGCTGATTACGGCCGGGGCGAGTGCTCCCGAGTCGGTGGTCCAAGAGTGCGTCGATATGCTACGCTGGCGGTTCGGCGGTTCGGTTGAATTGCAGTCGGTTCGCGAGGAGCAGATCCGCTTCACGTTGCCCTCGCTGCCCACGCCGCAGCATGACCTGTTGTGAGGGAAACCGTGGGATGAATAATCCGGTCTAACGTGGGTGCGGCTTGCGGCGGGGCCGTTCGTCGACGGGGTTTTTCCGGTCGAGGCGATCTTCGTCGAGGCAATCGTCGATGTGCCAAGTTGGCACGTCGCGACGCAAATGCTCCACCAGAATGTCGAGCTTCTCGCGCGTGCACGGCATGGCGTCGGATGCCTCCAGCTCACGGTAATCGACTGTATGCGGCTGGAAATCCCAACGCCCCATTTTCACCGCTTCCAAGATCGAGTTCGCCACGATCATCTTCCTTTTTCTGGAAACCAATAGAACAAGCCCCAAGTATCCCAAATTAAGTCCCCGCGTCAAGCACCTATCCCCGGATTCGTGACGTACTAGCCGTTTTAATCTATCCAAACCGATCGTGAATGAGTAGACTATTCCTATCGTAAGTTTGGCGGCAAGATTGCGGTCGCAAGAAAGGACAGCGTGAACTACGAAAGCATTACAACGGATAGCCAGTTGGGCGAGTTTTGTAAGGAACTCGCTGCGGCTCCATGGATTGCGCTGGACACGGAATTTGTCTCCGAGCATACCTATCGGCCCGAACTCTGCCTGATTCAGGTCAGCACGCCTCGGCGTCTGGCGATGATCGACGCAATGGTCGTGCATGATGTACGGCCGTTCTGGCAGGCGGTGGTCGATGGCAGCCATGAAACCATCGTACACGCTGGCCGAGGTGAAATGGAGTTCTGTCTCCTGGCAGTCGATCAATTGCCAAAAAATCTCTTCGACGTGCAGCTTGCCGCCGGCCTGGCAGGGATCGAATATCCGGCTGGCTATGGAACGCTCGTTGCCAAGCTCTTGGGCGAGTTGTCCGAGAAGCAGGAAACCCGTACCGACTGGCGGAAGCGGCCGCTGTCAAAGCGACAACTCGACTATGCCGTGCAAGACGTTTACTATCTGGGATTGATTCGCGATCGCATTCATGCCCGTTTGGAAGAGTTGGGCCGGCTCTCCTGGATGACGGAAGACACCGAGGCTTGGTGCGAAGAGCTTTGCCGCGCCACGTCGAGCGAGCGCTGGCGTCGAGTTTCGGGTAACTCGGGCCTCGATCAGCGGAGCATGGCGATCGTACACGAACTTTGGAAGTGGCGTGAAGGAGAAGCGAAGCATCGCGATCAGCCTGCGCGTCGAGTGCTGCGAGACGATCTGATTATCGAACTAGCCAAGCGGCAGACGGCCGACGTAAAACGGATCAGTGCCGTGCGCGGCCTGGAACGCGGCGACCTATTACGCAAGATCAACGAAATCGCGGCCTGCATTCAGCGGGCATTGGCCTTGCCGGAGGAGCAGTGTCCGCCTCGCACGCCGCGCGACACAACGCCCCAACTTTCCGTACTCGGCCAGTTCCTTTTTTCCGCCTTGGGCAGTGTCTGTCGCCAGACCCACATGGCCCCAAACCTTGTCGGCGGCCCCAATGACATCCGCGATTGGATCGCTTGGCGGCTCGCCGGGGCAGAGACCCTGCGCCGGCTGCCCAAGCTGGCCAGCGGTTGGCGGGCGGAGTTTGTCGGCCGACTATTTGACGATCTGCTCTCCGGCAAGACCTCGATTCGCATTGGCGACCCGGCCTCGGAGTTCCCGTTGATTTTAGAAGGGTAACTCACCCTTCCCTCAACCCCAACCGCTCGCGGCGATACTTACCACTTTGCACGCGCTCAACCCAATGGGGATTTTTCAGATACCACTCGACCGTCCGTCGCAGGCCGGACTCAAAATTATGTTCGGGCTTCCAGCCTAGCTCTCGCAGGATCTTGCTGGCGTCGATGGCGTAGCGACGATCGTGGCCGGGCCGGTCCTTGACATAGGTGAGCAGCGAAGTGCAGGGCGAATGCGGCAGGCCTGGCCGCAGCTCGTCGACCAAGGCACAAACACGGCGGACGATTTCGATGTTCGGCTGCTCGCAGTTTCCGCCGATGTTGTAGGTCTCGCCTGGCTTGCCCCGGGTCAACACGCACCACAAAGCCAGACAGTGGTCCTCGACAAACAACCAGTCGCGGACATTCATGCCGTCGCCGTAGATCGGCAGCTTCTTGCCTTCGGCTGCATTGAGGATCATCAGCGGAATCAGCTTCTCAGGAAATTGGTAAGGCCCGTAGTTGTTCGAGCAGTTGGTGACCAGCACCGGCAGGCCGTAGGTGTGGTTGTACGCCCGGACAAGATGATCGGCCGAGGCCTTGGATGCCGAATAGGGCGAACTGGGGTCGTAAGGTGTCTTTTCCGTGAAAAGGCCGGTTGGCCCGAGTGAACCATAAACCTCATCGGTCGAAACATGCAAAAAGCGGAACTGGTTCTTTTCCGGCTCGGCTAGCTTTGACCAGTAACGCAGCGCGGCATCGAGCACGTGAAACGTGCCCAATACGTTGGTTACCACGAACTGCGCCGGGTGGTCGATCGAGCGATCAACGTGCGACTCGGCGGCAAAGTGTACGACCGCGGTGGGACGATGCTCGGCAAACGCTTTATCGACCGCGAGCCGGTCGGTGATGTCGGCTTGGATGAACGTGTGAGCACCGCTCTCGATCACCGGCTCCAGTGAATCGAGGTTGCCGGCATAGGTCAAGGCGTCTAGGTTGGCGATCCGAGCCTGCCCCTGGGCGATTGTGGTCCGTACGAAACAACTGCCGATGAATCCGGCACCGCCGGTGACGAGGATGGTTTGCATGGTGACCTGAATGACGAATGAGTTGGGTTCGGCGTGGGTCTCCTGACCCCGTCGGGCGTGGCTCGATCAGAGACCGGCCACAACAAGGAACTATTTGGCGGCGAAACCGGGTTTCTCCACAAGGGCTTGTAAATATCGTCCGTAGACGTTCTTCTGTGCCGCCGCCAGACGCAAGAGCGCCTCGTTGTCAATAAAACCCTTCATCCAGGCGACTTCTTCGATGCAGGCGATCTTCAGGCCCTGGCGTTCTTCGATCATTTGCACGAAGTTCGATGCCTGAAGCAGCGATTCGTGCGTGCCCGTGTCGAGCCAGGCAAAGCCACGGCCGAGGATCTCGACCTGCAACTGGCCTCGCTCCATGTAAACGCGGTTCACGTCGGTGATTTCCAGCTCGCCACGGGGCGAAGGCTTCAGATTGGCTGCGATATCAAGCACCTGGTTGTCGTAAAAATAAAGTCCGGTCACGGCGTAGGACGACTTCGGTTGCTTGGGCTTCTCCTCGATCGAGAGGGCCTTGGCCTGAGCATCGATTTCCACCACGCCGTAACGCTCGGGATCTTTGACCACATAGGCGAAAACCGTGGCCTCGGACGTTTGACTGTAGGCATTCTCCAGCGTCTTGCTGAACGACTGGCCGTAGAAGATATTATCGCCGAGGATCAGGGTGACGTTGTCCTGACCTACAAAGTCGCGGCCAATGATAAACGCCTGGGCCAGTCCCTCGGGGCGCGGCTGCACGGCATAGGTAATCGAAATGCCGATCTGGCTGCCGTCGCCCAGCAGTCGCTCGTAGGTGCCGATGTCGTCCGGAGTCGAGATCAGCAGGATGTCGCGGATACCAGCCAGGATGAGCGTGGAGAGCGGGTAGTAGATCATCGGTTTGTCGTAGATCGGCAGCAATTGCTTGCTGATCGCCCGAGTAACCGGATGAAGCCGAGATCCAGACCCACCCGCCAAAATGATCCCTTTTCGGGCGTGAGATTGAGTAGTCATCAGTCCTGCCATGAGTTATTTCGACCCTTCCCAGGGAGCATGCCGCCGGGCAATCTCATCGCGCAGCCGGGCGGCGCGTTCGTAATCTTCGGCGGCCACGGCCTCGGCTAACTGTTCGACCAGCGTCTGGCCGACCTGATACTCCTTGCGGAGTGATTCCTCCAGCTCGCGGAGCTGGTTGACCAGTTCGTCCGACTCGAATTGTTCTCCCGCCTCGGCGTGAGCGAAGATCTTTTGCATCTCCTCCAGGCCCTTATTGATCTCCTCGATTGCCGCCTCTGGTCCCGACCGCTCCAGCACCGCCAGTGCCTGGGCCTGGGTGCGATGGAAGTAGACAAACGACCTATAGCGCTCGTGCGAGGCCGTCCAATCTTCATTGGGCGAATGGGCCCCGACAAAATCCATCAGGGCCAGCGTGTGATCGGAGTCGGCCACGGCACAGTCGAATTCTCGCAACGCCAGACAGCATATCCGCCGGTGATAATACTGCACAAACTCCCGGTCGATCTCAAAACACTGTTCGTCAGTCAGTACCTGTGGCTCGTCCTGCTCGGTACTAAACTGGCTTCTCAGAAAATCGAGATACGTGTCCATGCCACCGGGACGTTCCCTATCGGGCCGGCCGGTGAATTCCATTTGCAGCAACCCCAGCTCAATCCGCATCTGAAGCACTTTGCGGCGGCCGGGAGCTCGTACAATCCTCGCGCTGATCACCCCTGGCTGATAGGGCCATTCCCGGAAAATGAAATCAATATCCTGATTCTGGGCCATGAAACGTACTTTTCCAACAGGATCAACATGCACAATTTAAGACATTATAGCGAGCGGCGGAAAAACTGGTATGGCCCGCCGCCGATAGAAACCACATTTCAGCACCCGTTTTTCGAGTGTATCACGACCCATCCGAAGAGTTGGTTATTAAACATCTCCCCGTAAGGTTCGGCTCTGCTTGGCGGCCGACATTCGGCGTTTTCCCTGGAGTCGGCGTTCCACCGAACCCCGCGTGGGACGTGTCGCCCTCCGGAGTTTCGGTGGATTCACGACGCTCTGTAGCATTGCGCGGAGTTTTTCCAGACATTCCTGCAAATTTCGCGGCGCATCGCGAAAACGCTGACTCGTCACGAGCAACTCGCCCTCGGTTGTCAGCCGATTGGCGTATTTCTTCAAAAACCGCTCTCGCACCGATTCCGGTAGCGAAAGACTGCGGTGAACAGCCCACCGCAGAACGGCCTTGCTGTTGACTTTATTGACGTTCTGCCCTCCCGGTCCGCTGCTGCGAGTGAACGTGATCTCAAATTCCGTGAGCGGGATTTGCATTTGATGAGTGACAATGAGCATCAGCGCAGACCATGTTCAGGAAATGGACGTCATCAGATCGGCGAATGCTTCTTTGGCATGAGCCAACAAGGCGCGATAGTCCAATGCCTCGATATCTTCGCCGAGCAGTTCCACATCGAAGAAACCGTCGTATCCCGCCTGGCGCAACGCACAAACGATCTGCCGCAACGGAACGACGCCATCCCCCAGGCGGCAGCGATTCTGCTCGCCCCGCGGAGGGTGTTTTGTGTCGCCAAGCTGGACCAAGGCGATCTGCGAGGCGACCTGTGGAATCCGCTCCACCAGGCATGGATCCTGACCCAAGTGATAGGTATCCAGCAGCAGTTTCACATAGGGATGGCCGATGGCGTGGATAATACCCAAGGCGTCATCGAGAGTGTTGAGAAAAGTGCATTGAGCTGCACAGCCTGGGTGCATCGGCTCCAAGGCCATCACTACACCAAGCTCTTCGGCCAGCGGCACCAGTTCCTTGAGTGCTTCCTGCACGAGTCGCCGTGCGTGATTGAAGGTGTGGCCGGCTCTGGCACCGCTACACACCACGAGGCACCGAGATTCCAAGGCTGCGGCCGCCCGCAGAGCGTCGGCTGTGTCTACCACGCTTTCGCGATAACTGTGACCCTCGCTACCCGTAAACCCCCCCGCCCAGAATAAATGCGAAACCTTTAGATGGTGCTGCCGGATCAGTTGCAGCGCGCGGTCGAGGCCGCAATCGGAAAGCTTCTGCCGCCAGACGCCGATAGCCTCAATGCCTGCCGCGGCATAATGTGTCACGTCATCTTCAAACGACCACCGAAAGGTCGTGGTTTCGTTCAGGGACAAGATTGCCATCCGTGTCGGCTCCAGGAAAGAGAAGCCCCAGTATGGAAGATTGTCGAAATTTTGTAAAGGCGAGCTATACCGCTCGCGGTCGAGACTGACACTAACCCGAAGCGCGAGCGAGGTTGTTAAGTCGTTATCTCACTTGCGCTTCGGGTTAGTATGTAATCGGACAATCTCGACCGCGAGCGGTATAGCATCGGGGCCGAGCTGGAACGGATTGCTCTTGACCCACGCTCGATTCGGCGTGAAACTACCCCCCTGAATAATGCGTTTTCCTCTCTCACGATCCACGCGGTACAATCGTCCATGGCGATCCTGCCACGCTACGTTCTCGTCGAAGTCATCAAAATCTTCTTGGTGTCCGTCACTGCGCTGACTTTGATGGTCGTGTTGGGCTTTGTCGGCCGCGAGGCCACGGCACAAGGTCTGCCGCTGTTGCCCACCCTACGGCTGATTCCATATTTTCTCCCGGAGACATTGCGAGTTACAGTACCCATGACTCTGTTGCTGTCCTGCACCACCGTTTTCTCGCGGATCTCCGGAGCGAACGAAATCGTGGCCGTCAAGGCGATGGGTATTTCGCCGATGGTCCTGCTCTGGCCGGTGTTCATATTCGCCTTCATGATCAGCCTCGTTACGGTCTGGCTCAACGACCTAGCCGACTCCTGGGGCCGTAGCAATATCCAGCGAGTGGTCATCGAGTCCGTCGAGGAAATCGCCTACAGCATGTTACAGTCGCAGCGCCGCTATAGCACCACAACCTTTTCCATCAATGTCAAGGACATCGACGGCCGCAAGCTGCAAGGCGTAACCCTGATCATCATGGGACGCGGCAATTCACCCAAGATGACCATTACCGCCGAGGATGCCGAATTGCGTTGCGATCGGGCCGAAGGCGTGCTCAAGGTGTTTTTACGCAACGGCGTGATCGACGTGGGTGGGAAGCTCAGCGTGGCTTTTCCCGATGTGCAGGAGAGGGAAATTCCTTTGGCCGACGCCAGCCGCGCCCGTAGTGCCAATATCTGGACGAATTTACCGCTGAGGAGCCTGCCCGACGCGATTACCATGGCACAATCGCAGATCGAACAGCAGGAGCAGATGATGGCCGCTCGTGCCGCGTATCAAATGACGTGCGGCGATTTCGACGAACTCACGAGCGACCAGTGGAGGGAGTATGAGAACGAAAAGAACGAGTTGTCGTCGCGATACTATCGCCTGCTCTCCGTGCCGCAACGACGCTGGGCGGGCGGGTTCGCCTGTCTATGTTTTGCGATGGTCGGCGCCCCCATGGCGATTTGCCTGCGCAACCGAGACTTTCTCACCAGTTTTTTTCTCTGTTTCCTGCCCATCCTCATCATCTACTATCCGCTGATGATCTACGGCGCCGATCAAGCGAAGAACGGCAATCTTCCCACCATCTTCGTTTGGGCCGGCAACGCCATGTTGATGCTCTGGGGCATCTGGCTCCTGCGCCGCGTGATCCGTTACTAATTATTGACGTTCAAATTAAAGTTAGAAGTTCGATTGCGGGTTGCCGCCGCCACGGAGCACCGGACCGCTGAAGCGGGTCGCAGTGCCGACTCCGAATATACTGAAACCCATGATCCGTTCGGCAGGTGCCAGCAACTTGGCAAGCCCGTTGTCGAAGGCCACAAGCTTATCCTCGGCCACGAATACGCGATCGCCGGGCAAAATCTGGAAGTTCGTGCCGGCCGAGGCGTGCGAGGTGATGGCTTCCCATTCGACGGGCAGAATCTGGCACTGACCGGGGCAGTCACTCGGTCGGGCAATCCAAATTTGCTTCGAGGAAAGCTGGTTCATGCCGTTGATTTGCGAGATGGCGTCGAGTACGGTCTCGTTGCCGGTGACCGGGAACCGATAGACGGCGTCGCCGAGTCCGGCACCTTGCGTCACGATATAGTAAACCTTGCTATTATACGCCCAGACGTCGATCGATATTTCCGGCTCGTCGAGAAATTGCGTGAGGTATTGCTCGATGCAGTACTTGGCCTGAGGCAAAGTCATGCCGACGACGCGGACACTGCCGTAAATACCCAAGGTGACGGTGCCGTCGGGACCGACAAGATGCTGACCGGCGATCTGCTGCTTGCCGGCGATCTCGGCTAGGCTGACAGTAACGATCGGATCGTTGACAAATCGACGAAGGTGCTCGCGGACGGCGTTTTCGGCTTCTTCGACGGTGAGGTGGGCCACGGCGACGGCACCATAGCGCGGTCCGAGGCGAACCACTCCGCCCGGCTCGATCTGACGCGGGCCTGCAATCGGCATGTCGGATGGCGTCCCGAGAACCTGTACCACGAGAACGTCGGCCGTCTTCAGCCGGTAGGGAGCCTTCGGCACGACACGCACTGCTTCGATCATGAGAATATCAGGCGGCTCGATAATGTAAGGCGGCAAGACCATCTTGCACAACTCTCGAGGCATGGTTTGGGGCTGCACGACCGTCGGCTCGGGCGGCCGAGTTACTGGAATGCGACAGCCATTTGCCACCAACAGCAATCCCAGCAACGAAACCGTGATGGAAACCGAACGCGTCATAATTTGCAATCGGTAATTGAGGAACAAGCAGGTATAACGCTAAATTGTGGGCTTCAGGCAAGCATGGAACGTGGCTTACTGTTCCAACTTTCGTCACGCACGGAACGGTCGCTGCAAAAGAAACTCCATGCACAATTGGCATTTACGTCGATGGGTTTGCATCGTATCGATGATCCCATATCTGCATGACTTAGGAGATCAATGACGTATACCAGAGCAAACGACCATAACGCCGAAGACTAGCAAATAGGGTTAGAATCGGCGGGAGGGAGATCGTTGTCGGGGACGTCAGACGGGCGGCCGGAATGATTGAAATCGAGCCAATCGAGATAGGCCTCAATTTCGTTCAAGGACATATCGAGCGAAATGGCCTTGCGAACGGCCTCCGTTCGCTGCGGAAAGGTTTCAGCATGCTCTAAGAGCTGTTTCGCAATTTCATGGGTCATCCCGCGCTCCTCGGCAACACGCAACCGCCGACCAGATGATCGAGATCGGCAATTTTGGTTCTTCCGGGTTTAGGTGCGGAAAGCCGGAATCCGTAGGGTGGGCTTTAGCCCGCTTTTCCATGAAGGCGGGCTAAATCCAGCCCTACTTGTCATCGTGACATGACTGAAGACGACATCGAATTGTGAGCTGTTCTTGACGCAGGTGGTCGCGGAGGCACTGGACGCGACAACTGCCGGCTACCGCCGTAATAATGCGAGTAGCTCATGAAGGTTGCCCCCTGCCCAGTCGGCATCATCGTGGACCGATTCCCTTGCGGTTGCATCATCTCATAGTTCAGATCTTGCAGCCCTGTTTCCTGGCGATTCAACGCGGAGCCTTGCATTTGCAAGGTTTTATTCAGCTCCATCTGCGGTTGCACGAAGGTGTGGTAGTTGTCCAACGCGCCGGTATTGCGCTGCCAAAGCCCCATCCAAGGGCTAACTGTCGGGCGTTGTGGCGAATATTGGGCAGCCGCCGTCTGTGTGAAAATAGTTCCGCCAGCAAGGAAAACAACTGCCAAGATGATGCTGGAACGGGTCATTTCGTTAGGCTCCGTTGATTGGTAGTCTTGTGATTCGACACGGGAACCCGGATTGGGTTACCAGGTCGAACGGGACGCGTTCGCACAGCGTGCGGAATTTGCCCATCGTTACTCGATTATCGACATTCCTTGCGAAACGATCTTGCCGATTCTTCTAACGAATTCCGAGCATCTGACCGCACGTACCAATTGTAGCGATTATTCATTGCGGGGCCACTTATTACCCATTATCGTGGGTAGCCAACACTTGACGAATCCACTTGGGCTGGTAATCATTGGTTCTCCGGAATATCTTGTTTTTGAGCCTTATTTGTTAAACTCGAAACTCAAGAAAAGGGATATTGGCTAGGTTCGGCCACAACAAGGTGTTTCGATTAAATCGACAAATCGTTGGCCGAAGGCCGAAACTCGCCACCGCCAGCGGTTTCGAGACGATTGGTAATCCGTAACCTTTTTATTTTCAAAAGGTTACGAAGAATGGGTTTATCTGCGGCCGAGTGTGGCCGTGCAACCCACGAGCACGGAGTGCGCGCCATTCCAAGCGTTAAACTTCGTCTTTGCTAGTGTTAAATGCGAATAAATGCAGTTTGGCGGATTTTCGCGTGGGCAGTGCCTTTTTTGGTCTTTTTGCTGCTGGCGGTGCCGTTGCCGTCGAGTGTCGAGAGGGCTTTGAGCCTACCGCTGCAACCCATCGCCGCAGAATTTAGTTGTGGGATATTGCAGATGATCGGCGAGCCGGCACTAGTCGTGGGCAACACGATCGTGGTCGGCGATCATTCCCTCGAGGTCGAGTCGGCCTGTTCGGGATTGCGGGTTTTTGTCGGCATCGCCGCACTGGCATACGCCTATGTCGTGCTGGTTCGCCGTTGCTGGTGGGAAAAATGCCTGCTCGTTATCGCCGTAGTGCCGGTTGCACTTATCTCCAACGCTGTGCGGATCGTGGTGACCGCGTACATCTACCGGCATTTCTCGGAGGAAGCAGGCAAAAAGTTTACCCACGATGCAGCGGGCTGGGTCGTGATCGTCCTGGCCGCCACGCTTTTTGGAATGTTGCTAGGGTATCTGAAGTGGCTGGTTCGGGAATACAAAGTCGTTAGCGTCGGAGACTTGATCCGGCACGATGCAACGAATCGAACGCCAACCGGAATCAAGCGATCGCAAGGTAACCAAGATGTCTGAATTAGCGAGTCAACCGCCTGGTGTTCCGAGTCTGCCTTCCGGAATTCCTTGCGCCGGGCAACTGGGCAACATGGTCCCAATACCGCCCTCGCGGGTTAGCGTGGTCGGCGGGCCGACGAAAGGCCCAGCCGCACCGGGCGGCGAAAAAGGCGGTGGCCTTTTCTTTGTGCTCACCGTCATTCGTCGCTGGTGGCTGATTGCCGCGCCGTTGGGTCTGCTCCTGGCCACAGCCGGGTCGGCAGTCGTCTGGCTGCTTTTTGAGCGTCAGTATGAGGCGGCGGCGTGGCTTAAGGTCGAAGAAAAAGCTCCCTATCTAGCATTCGAGAACAAGGGTGACGAGACGCGGTCCAAGGCGTTCTTTCAAACGCAGATCGAGTTGATTCGCAGTCCCCTCGTGCTGGGATCGGTCGTGCAACGGCCAGAAATTGCCCGGCTTTCCGACGTCCAGCTGAAGACTGATAGGATCGCATCGTTGGCGAAACAGGTGAAAGTCAGTCCGGTAGGAGAATCGGAACTGTTCAAGATACTCTACGTGAGCAACAAAGCGGAGGCTGCGGCGGCGATTGTCAACGCGATTACCGAATCGTACTTCAAGCTCCGAGATCAGTCGGACTCCGAGCGAAGTCAAAAGGTTGTCGATCTCCTGGAAAAGGAGAAGGCCAACCGGCTGAGAGAAGTTATCCGGTTGCGGCAGGATCTCAGCGACATGACCCGCCAGTTAACCGGCCGGGAAACTTATACCGCCAAACCTGAGGGCGATACGCGGCAAAAGAGCGCGTTGGCCGATTTACAGGGGCGACTGGTGACCGTACAGGTGGAAAAGGCCGTACTCGCGGCTCGAGTCGAGGCGGCCCAGCACGAATTCCAAAACTCGCCGGTCGCCGGTGGGAAAGATGAGACTGTCATTGCACCGTTCAGACCCATGGAGGTGACACTTCGCGAAGCGATGATTGAAAAAGCGATTCTGGAACGGCCGGAAGTGGCCAGGGCCACCGAGGCCATGGTTGCCAAAGAGGCCCGGCAGAAGGAAATTGAATTGCGAATGAAGGACGGCAAAAGCGACCCGGTTTATTCAATGCTCACCCGCCAAATCACCGATGATCGCCAGGCCTTCGATGCCTTGAAGAAATCGTTGCGAGCCACCGTGGAAAAGCAAATCGAGGCGATGTTGATTACCCGGCGAAGCGATCGTGAAAGCGCGGAATCCGACAAACGTCTCGACGAGGTCTCTCGTATGCGGTCGGAACTCCAGGGCCGCCAGATCCTTGAACAGCGATTGCAAACGGAATACGACAAGGAATTGCGTAGCGTCAAGCAATTCAGCGGCAACACCCTGGAACTCGAGTTCAAATACGACGAGCTTACCCGAGCCGAAAAGGTCTTTGAACTTATCGCCGCCCGATCACTGCAACTCCAGACGGAACGGATGGCGCCGACGCGCGTCTCGTTGCTGCGAATGGCTGAAGTACCCCAGGTGCCGGTCGAACCCTACCCGCTTCGCAGCCTCGCCCTGGCAATTTTCGGAGGGCTCTGCGCGCCGTTCGGCTTCGCGTTTGCTTGGGAACGCTGGGTCCAGCGTGTCAGCGATTCCAGTGACCTTCCAAAAACGCAAGGACTGACAATCGTTGGCGAGATCGCCCAAATGCCGCGACATTTGCCGTCGCTGAGCCAGCACCGCCCACGGCAAAGCGAAATCGAACTTCGCGTCTATCAGGAGAGCATCGACAATCTGCAAACGACGCTCACGCTTTCCGAGGATATCGGCACCATGCGGATTATCGCGGTAATTAGCGCGGTGAGCGGTGAAGGCAAGACGAGCGTCGCCGCGCAGTTGGCGATGAGCCTCTCGCGATCGATCAAGGAGCGGGTACTCGTGATCGACGGCGACATGCGTTCCCCAGACATTCATCGCGTTTTCCAGATCGATCGCGATCCGGGCCTAGCCGCCGTACTCGCCAAGGAATGTGAACTTGCCGACGCCATCGTCACGACATGGAGCGATCGCGTCCACTTCCTTCCCGCGGGTAAACTGACGGGCAATCCACTCAACCTGCTGGCTAGCGATGCATGGCCAGATCTGCTCTCGCGGATTCCGGCCGATTACCGCTATGTGATCGTCGACACACCACCAATTCTGGCCGCCAGCGAGGCACTCGTACTCGCCAAAACGGCCGACACGACACTGATCTGCACGATGCGCGATCGCAGTCGCACCGAACAGGTTCTCATGGTCCAAAACCGGTTGCGAGCCGTCGGCGGGCGTCCCGTCGGCGTCGTACTCAACGGAGTGCCGACGAAGAGCTATCTCTACCGCTACGGCAATTACGATTATCTCGCAAAACAGTGAAATTCCAAGCTTTCCGAACTTTGCCTGATTCGCAGCCAACGAAGCACTATGTAAATCGCTCGGCGTTGCTGGCTTCACTCATTGGAATCGTAGTTCTGACGGGCGGCGGTTACCTTTGGTATCAGTTCTCGCTGAGTCGCAATGCCAAGACATTGTACGACTATGCCGAGCAATGCGCCGAAAAGAAAGACTACCCTGCCGCCGCCGCACAATTTGCCCGCTATCGGCAGTTCTGCCCCAACGACGCCATGGCTCGTGTTCGACTCGCTGAAACCTATGACCTTGCCTATTCCAAGCTCGGCCGCGCACAACAGACGATTGAACTCTACCAAGAGGCATTGGGAGTAGCTCAGGAGCAGCAAAAGGCATCGATCTGCGGCCGTCTTGGCGAACTGCTACTGGAAACGCGGCAATATGTCGTCGCGGCGGACGAAGCCGAGGCTATGCTCAAGCAAGATCCGAAAAATGCTCAAGCCGCAATCTTGCATGCGAAGGCCCTTTACGGCCAGGTTCGCCAAGGCACCTTCAAAGGGAAGCCAGGCGACGTGGGAGCGAGTTTTGAAATTGCGCTATCGCATAATCCCGGCGACCGAGATACGGCTCTGATTCTGGCTCGAATTTACAGGAAGGAGTCACAATATCTTAGCGCGGCGGCCTACGCCCAGCGCGTGGCCGAGCGAGAGAAGGCGGCCGACCAGATCATGGATCGCCTCGTCGCCTTGCATCCCCAACAGCCTGATGTTTACTTGACCCGTTATCAATATCGCCAGCAATACCATTTGCCGGGTGCGGACGACGACCTGAAGGAAGCCCGGCGTCTTGACCCGGAAAATCTCGATGTCCGCATTGCACGTGCGAAGCAATCCCTATTGGATCCTTGACTCGGAGGTTCACCATGTCGCTGACAACTCGAAGTAAAGCCGGAAAACAGTATCGCAGTCGCAATGCAGCCAGTAAATTAGAGGGGGCAGACGCCACTCACCGCGCGGGCTATTTTCGTTGGAAGGTCGCCCTTGACCTAGCCATCGCTTGTTTCCTTCTGATCCCTGTCAGCACCATGATCGCCATCCTGGTGCTGCTGGTTCGCATGACTTCCAAAGGCGCGGGAATCTATCGACAGATTCGCGTTGGCAAGGGTGGCCGCTGCTTCATGATTTATAAGATTCGCACGATGTATGTCAACGCCGAGGCCGCCAGCGGGCCTGTCTGGACTCAGTCTGGCGATCCCCGGGTGACTTTCCTCGGATTCATCCTGCGGAAGTTGCACCTCGACGAGTTGCCGCAAATCTTCAATGTGCTTCGTGGCGAGATGTCATTCGTGGGGCCTCGACCAGAGCGGCCTGAATTCGTCCGCGTCTTGTCCGAAACCGTTCCGCGTTATCGTGATCGGCTCGTCATCCGGCCAGGTATCACGGGCCTGGCCCAAATCAATCTTCCTCCGGACACCGATCTAGTGAGCGTCCGCCGCAAGGTCGCTCTCGACCTGAACTATATCGAACATGGTAACTTGTGGCTCGATACCCGTCTGTTACTTTGCACCGCGTTCAGGGTCTTCAAAGTGCCTGAAGGCTTCCTAACCTGGATTCTCGATCTACAGCGGCCCGAACCGCTGGCCGCGATCAATGCAGCAGACGAAGTTTGCTCGGGGCCGGAGGAAGCCACGCCAGGAACGATCTTGCTACAAGCAGCCCAAGCCTCGTTGTCCAACGGCGCACCGCACAAAGGTTCCCAACCCGTGACTTCCCAAAAGCCCAGGTAAGCCCAACGCAACGTGGAATTTGTCAACGCCTTTACAATCGACGTCGAGGAGCACTTCCAGGTATCTGCCTTTGAATCGATGATTGCGCGTGACCAGTGGGGCGACTTTCCCAGCCGTGTCGTCGCCAATACACAGCGATTGCTGGCCTTGCTCGCTGCCCATGCCGTCAAGGCGACGTTCTTTGTTCTCGGCTGGACTGCCAAGCAGCATCCCGCGCTGGTCCGCGAGATCGAGGCCGCTGGCCACGAAATTGCCTCCCATGGTTTCTGGCATCGCATTGTCTACGATCAATCGCCCGACGAGTTCCGCGAAGACATCCGTCTCGGTCGTGATGTCTTGCAAGAGATCGTCGGTCACCGTGTCACAACTTATCGAGCACCCAGTTTCTCGATCACGCGGCGTTCGCTCTGGGCTAGGGAAATCCTCGTCGAAGAGGGCTTTGATGTCGATGCTAGCGTATTCCCGATCCATCACGACCGCTACGGCATCCCCGACGCCCCGTTAAACATTCATCGCATCGATACGCCCGCTGGCCCGTTGTGGGAGTTTCCGCCATCGGTCGCGCGCATTGGTGGGATGCGGCTTCCGGTGGGCGGCGGCGGTTACTTTCGCCTCTACCCGTTGCGTTGGACGACGGCCCTGCTTCGCCGTATCCATCGATTGGACCAGCGGCCCTTCATGTTCTACATGCATCCGTGGGAAGTCGATCCCGGCCAACCGCGGATCGCAGTTAAGTCCTGGCTTTCACGATTTCGACACTACGTCAATTTATCGGGTACGGAAGCCAAACTTTCAACTCTGTTCCAACAATTCCGTTTCGCTCCTATCGCCGAAGTCATCCGCTTGGTCCGGAATATTTAATCCAATTTGATCGAGTCCATCTCCACCTCCACGCCCACCCGCGAAAATGCCGCTTCGTCGACGGCTACATCTCCGCTCTCGATCAGCGTCGTGGTGCCGGTACGCAACGAAGCCCCGTTCATCGAACGGACCCTGACGTGCCTGCTGGCCCAGGACTATGATTCCGAGCGGTTTGAAATCCTCGTCATCGACGGGGAGTCGAGCGACGGCACTCCGGAAATCGTCGCGTGCATGGCCAAAAGCCACACCAATCTGCGACTCTTCCAGAACCCGCGACGTTTGTCGAGCGCGGCACGGAACATCGGCATTCGCAATGCACGGGGTGAAGTGGTCTTGGTGATCGACGGACATTGTGAGGTCAAAGACCGGCAGCATCTCCGTCGCTTGGCTGCGGCGTTTGAACGCAGCGGGGCGGATTGCGTTGGTCGGCCACAACCGCTCGACATAGCCGGTGCCACCACACTACAGCGAGCCATCGCCGCAGCCCGCTCCTCCCGCCTGGGGCACCACCCGAGTTCGTTCATCTACTCGTCCGAGGAGCGATTCGTTCCAGCGAAGAGCGTGGCCGTGGCCTACCGCCGCAAGATCTTTGATCAGGTTGGGGGTTTCGACGAGGCATTTGATGCCTGCGAAGACGTGGAAATAAATCACCGCATCGACCGTGCCGGGCTAACATGTTTCTTCACGCCCGATGTTGCCGTCCACTATGCCCCGCGGGGTACGCTGGGCGGCCTTTTCCGGCAACTTGTCCGCTACGGCCGCGGCCGCGTGCGGCTCTTGCGGAAACACCCGGAGACGTTTTCGCTTGGTAGCATCTTGCCCGGGTTGTTTGTGGCAGGCGTGCTATTAGGCCCGTTCGCCGGTTTAGCCTGGATGCCGCTGGCAACGGTCTATTTTGCCGTGATGCTGCTCTACGCGACGATTCTTCTGGCTGGATCGACCGTCGTCGCCAGCCATGCCAAGGACTACCGCTTGATCTTCTGGCTGCCGCTGGTCTTTGCGACGGTGCATGTGGGTTCGGGAGTGGGACTGCTCTGGGAGTTGCTCCGGCCAGCCCGGGCGAGGGTTCCCGCTTCCACCCCCGGTGATCTTTATCGTGCATCTTGAACCCATGCTGAATACTCGTTCTGCCGTTAACGACCTTCAAGCGTCCGGAGCTAAGCCCTCCGTAAACCGACCGCTGCACGTGGTCGTGGTCGACGAGGAACTGCCGTATCCGCTCAACTCCGGAAAGCGGATTCGGACCTTAAACCTACTTCTACCGCTCGCTTCGCGACACCAAATCACCTACCTGGCCTATCCAAACGCCGATGCTTGCGAGACTGCCGAAGCAACCGCTTTCCTGCACTCACACGACATCCAGACCGTGCTTGTTCCGCGGGCCTTGCCGGGTAAGTCCGGCCTAAGCTTTTATGGTCGCCTGGCTTGGAATCTCGTTTCTCCGTTGCCGTATTCGGTTCAGGTTCACAACAGCCGCGCGTTACGGCGGACGATTCGCGACTATGCATCGCGGAACCGCGTTGACCTTTGGCAATGCGAGTGGACTCCTTATGCCCATAGTCTGGCAGATGTGGTCGCAAGCCGGTGGATCGTGGTGGCTCACAACGTCGAATCGCTGATCTGGCGTCGATATTGCGAAACGGAAACCAACCTTCTGAAGCGTTGGTATATCTGGCGGCAATGGAAGAAGTTCGAGCGGTTTGAACGGACGGTTTTCGACCAGGCTTCGCAGGCTGTCTTCGTGAGTCAGCCTGATGCCGACCTAGCCAAAGAGCAGTTTGCTGCTCGCCGAACACGGGTGGTCGACAACGGCGTAAACGTGCGGCACTACGAGACAGACGGGCGGCCGCGAGACGCGCACACGATTCTCTTTCTCGGCAGCCTCGATTGGCGGCCGAACCTTGATGCCGTGCATGGCCTGCTGGATCAGGTCTTTCCAGCGGTGCGCGATCGCGTGCCGGAAGCACAACTTCTGATCGTCGGCCGCAAACCGCCTCGCTGGCTCGTTGATCGGGCGGCCCAGGTGCCGGGTGTCGAACTGCATGCCGATGTCACCGATGTTCGGCCGTTCTTGTGGCGTTGCGGCGTGATGGCCGTCCCCCTGCGGATTGGTGGCGGCTCGCGTCTGAAAATCCTTGAGGCCCTGGCAGCAGATTGCCCGGTGGTATCCACCAAGGTTGGGGCTGAAGGGTTATGCCTTGAGCCAGGCAGACATTTCCTTCAGGTCGATGCGGTGGCTGACATGGCCGCGGTGTTGTCCCAGTGCCTCTGCGAACCGCAGTCTATCCGCCAGATGACCAGCCTTGGCAAGCAGATTGTCTCCATGCGACATGACTGGTCGATCCTTGCCGAGCGACTGAATGAAGTCTGGCTGGAGCAAGGAGGCCCGCCATGAACATCATCCATCTCACCTCCTCCCGTTTTTTCGGCGGGCCTGAACGGCAAATGCTGGGGCTGGCTCAAAGTCTGTCGTCCGCATTCCGCACGTCCTTCGTTTCCTTCTGGGAAACTGGGCTGTGCGAGGCATTTCTCGACGAGGTTCGCCGCGCCGGCTTCGAGGGCGTCGCCCTGCGCCATGACACGCCCCACCTTCTGGCCGCACGGAAGGAATTGATCGAAGTGCTCCGTCGCCTCGATACCAACGTCCTTTGCTGTCACGGTTACAAAGCCAATCTCCTGGGCCTGCTGGCCGCGAGGCGGATTGGCATACCCGTGATCGCCGTTTCTCGGGGCTGGACCGGCGAGTGCTTTCGCGTCCGCCTCTACGAAGCCCTTGACCGCTATCTCTTGCGTTGGATGGACAAGGTCGTCTGTGTGTCCGCGGCCCAGGCAGAAAAGGTCCGTCACTCGGGCGTGCGCCAGCAGCGGATCACGGTGATCCACAACGCCATCCGTCCCGAGCGATTTGCCCACCCCGATCCTGCCTACCGCAGTCTTCTCTGCCGCATGTTCCCCGAGCCGCCCACACGGATCGTCGGTGCCGCCGGCCGCCTCAGCCCCGAAAAAGGGTTTGATATCTTGATCGCCGCTGCCGCCCAAGTATTCAACTCGCCCCTCTCC
>JANXQG010000229.1 GCA_025356915.1 Planctomycetota bacterium
GGAGTACACGCCATGCTGGCCGAAGAGGCCGTCATGGCGGGCGAATGCCTGCTCAATCCGTTCCTTGGAAAGGACGTCCGAGAACGGCAGCGCGTCCTGGGCCATGAAGGCGCCTACGATTTGCTGAAAATTGCCGCTGCCCTGGCGAGGAGAATTTGGTATATCTTGGCGCATGAAAAAGCCCTTCCTGGCGAATTTGCGGGAAGCAAACCAGGAAGGGCCTTCTTTTCATCGCCAGGTAAAGGGCTAAAACACAAATCTTTCCCTGACGCCGCGAAGTTTATCCAAGACCTCGCTTGCGTCATAGACCAGATTGCGCGCCCATTGCCGGCACAAGAGGGCCGACAGTGCCATTCGTTCCTGACACCTTTTCCGCCCCCACGACCCGCGCCCCCTTCCTCACTTCCCCTCACGGTATTCGCGGAACGAAACGCTTTGGAAGCTTCGCTGGTACTCGCGGGCTTCGGCCACGCGATTCCTATCGGCTGAATCGAGTTGCATGACCAGTTGATGGCGGCTAGTGATTTTGGTCGGCAAGTCCTTCGGGCTCAAAGTTACCGTCAGATGCACTTCCTTGGCGATACCCTTGGAGCGATCGATAGCCTCGTTGAGCATCATCCGCGGGAACGGTGGTCGCGATTTTGGGTTGACCGCGAAGTTGAACTGCGCGTACCAATCCGAGAATTCGTGATACTGAGATGCCACGGCAGGGACTGTGGATTCCACCTGAGCCTGATAGGTTATCGCGGGGCTTTTCAGAGTTAACTCAAAGGTCTCGCGGCTGAACGATTCTTCAAACGAGGGATCGGCCAGCCACTTCATGTTCGGATTGAGATGACCGGACAATCGCTGCTTGACTCGATTAACGAATGCCTGAACATCGTCAATGGAGATTTCGCTCCGCAGATGGCGGCCGATATCGAGAAGAGTGAACCGCCGATGGGCTTTGTCAAAAATAATGACTTCGGCCGGTTCGTTGAGAAAATCGTAGACAAGTCCCTCGTGGAAGATCGTCACTCCTTGGCTTTGCGGCTGGGACTGCCCTTCGACAAAGATCGCGTTATTGACGAGAAAATCGGCGGACTGGGCTGCCTCCGTGACGAGTGCCGTTTCGGAAAAGAATAAAAGCATCCCAGCGAGTAGACGACAGGTAGGCATTTGATCTCTTGGGCTAGAGGAAGAAACCGTTTCAGCACCGGATTCGCAGTACTTGGGGGATCGTGCCCCCCTAGAACCTTGCATAGGTGCCGGTAGTTTTTGGCCAGATTCTTTGCAATTCTGTATTTTCAGCGTGAGGATACTGAAATCTTGGTGGGCGTGTAAAGGCAGAAAGTACAGAAATTGGTCCGTTCCGCCCAAGCATCGGAATATTTCTGTACCATCGTAGAATTCTGGCCGATACCTTCTTGACACACAGCCTGCTGGCTGATAGTTTAGTGATTGTCTCAGCGTGTGAAGGCTGGAATAAGGATTCCGGCAAGAGTCGCTGCCGACCATTTCCAACGGGGGATTAGCTCAGTTGGGAGAGCGTTTGAATGGCATTCAAAAGGTCGCAGGTTCGATCCCTGTATCCTCCACTCCACAACCCCTTGCAAAACAAGGGGTTGTGTCGTTTCTTGGGTGTAGTAAGGAAGCGGGGGTAAGGCCACAGTGCTATGCCGGTGCTAGAACGGCCAGAAACAGGGCCTTTCGGCCTGTCTGCCTGGAATCCACGCGAGGGCCTATTTCCGCCCACCGGGCCTGGGTGTTCGGAGAATTGAATTGGGGGGACACGAACCGATATTGACATTCTGGGTAAGATTCGGTAGATCCCGGAATCATGCCTCGATTAGCAAGATTGGTTGTGCCGGGTTTGCCGCATCACATAACGCAGCGTGGGAATCGTCGGCAGCAGACGTTCTTCTGCGAAGAGGACTATGCGGCTTACGTGGAACTGATGGCCGACTGATGCCAGCAGCGCGAGGTGCAGATATGGGCGTATTGCCTCATGCCCAATCAGATCAGTTCCACAGTCCGAGGACGGCCTGGCGCGGGCCGTGGGCGAGGCGCATCGGCGGTATACGCGGCGGATCAACTTCCGCGAAAAATGGCGCGGCTATCTGTGGCAAGGGCGTTTTGCTTCTTTCGTGATGGACGAGCCGTATCTGCTGGCCGCCGCACGGTACGTGGAGTTGAATCCGGTGCGCGCCGGCCTTGTGGCAGACGCTGCGGATTGGCGGTGGAGCAGCGCCAAATCCCATCTGTCGGAATCTCATTCCGCACCCTGGCCGAATCCCCCGGACCGATAGCCGATAGCCACCGCCGCCGCCACCGTGCCCGTGGTGCCGCAGTCACCCCGCCCCTTGGCCGATCTTGCCGCGTCCGGTGCCTGTGCAAGTTTACCCGCGATTGGGTTCGTTCGGGAATCCAGGCCATAGATCGCCCGCAGTTACACCCAGGGCGTTTGCCAGACGAATCACTGTCCGGTGCTGAGGCCGGCACTGACGATTGAGCATATTGGAAATTGCCGGTTGCCCGACGCCAATCTTGACGGCAAGTTGCTCTTGCGTGATTTCTTTATTCTCCATCGCGATCCGCAACCGTGCCGCAAAAGTTTCCTCCTCCCGATCCATCTCCTCAAGGACCGAGCGATTTTCCTCAGAGAATCCCGCCTCTAGTCTTTCCGATTCCTCAAGGTCCATTCCCAGTTTCCCTTCATGGGGATCGGTGAACAGGGCGTCAGCGAGGGTAGCCAATGTCATATCGCGATCATCTTCGTCGGTGTTCGGGTCGTTCAGGATTTCCAACATATTGCGAATCCCGGCTTGAATCTCATCGCTGCATTCAACGTAAGCGAGAAGGAACTTCGCCGCTTGGAGCAGTGTCAGCTTTTCAATTTCAGGGGTTAGTGTCGCCATATTGAGACCTTTCGGGTTTGGGTTGTTTCGATTCCCTGGGGAGGAGATTATGGGTTGTTGTAGAACCGCTCTAGGATTAACTTCCGTCGCAAATCAAAGTTGCTGATCTGCGCGGTTGAAAAGTCGTCTCTCTTTTTTTGAAATACAGACAGAACCCACAGCGTCGGTGGGTTCGTCACGAAAGGCGGAACGTAGAAAATAACTCGCAGATTGTCGCAATTACCGATCGTGTCGTGAATTCGCAGTTCGCCAATTCGATTTCCCGAAAGCGACTTGATCCACGACCAGTCGAGGTCAAATAGCGGTCCTCCGTGTTCGCCGGAACCGCCGCCCGGCCAAAATCGCAATTTGAGTGCGTGTCGGCGCATTTCTGCACGGTCACGGGTTCGCGGTAAGCATTTATGAGCATCTTGAAAGGCCCACCGGCCCGCCCGCACCAAGTAATTGCCCGTTAGCTTTCCAGGTAGCTCGTCTGCCATGATTCGCCTTTCTGCATATCACAAATAGCACCTCCGGCTCTTTAGTAATTATCACATAATAGAGTGATAAGTCAAGGGGGTATTACAGAAATGGTTTGCTTGTCGGCTTTTCAGTAAATTCGCCGCACCGGCACTGGCCACCTCCCCTGGCCGATAAAGCAAAGCCAATCAGTTTTATTGCTGGCACCTGATACAGCAGTTATCGCAACGGAGAATTTACCCACCTGCCCACCAGTGGTGTGCCCACCAGTGGTGTTGCCTCCGTGCTTGCAGTATGATAACTTCCGGCAGTTGCATTTATTGACGACAACGTGAACAAAGAAGAAAGAAGCGAGCCATGCTTACCGTGACGTGTTCCGCGTGCTCCGCAAGATTTCAGGCTCCCGATGCAGCGGCCGGCAAGTTCGCGAAGTGCCCAAAATGCGAAAATGTGATCCAGATTTCTGTCTCGGATATCGCGGGAACCGCACTTCCAAGTTCATTGCCGCCTCCACTGCCTACTCTCGGGAACGCGCCGTCAAGCGACACAATGAACCCTCAGCAACCACCGTGCAAGTGTCCGTCGTTCTTGGCGCAGGTTAAGTCATTTCTACGAAGCAAGGGACTCACCATCGCGGAACCGGTGCAAATGACGCTGGGGGTTGGCGGTTCCG
>JANXQG010000235.1 GCA_025356915.1 Planctomycetota bacterium
CTCAGGCGGACTATGCGGGCAAGTTGCCGGGCGATGTGGCACGGCGGCTGGCCGGCCGTGGTGTTCGCTTGATCGATACATCGAATCCGAACCTGGCCCGTTATTTTCAGCCAGAATAATATCCATGGAACTGAAGCACCTACTATCGGTCGTCATCGTCGTGCTGACCGCACTCGGCGCGATGCTCTTTGGCATGGGTTCGCAAAGCCCCTGGTTAGCGATGGCACTGTGGATGGCGTCCGTCGTTTCGCTGGTGGTCACCGACTTTCTTGGCGTGGTTCGCGTGCCGCGGAATCTGGGCTCACTGCTGATGTGGGGCGTGCTGGCAATTTTTCTACCGCACTTCTTGCTGCAATCCAACTGGGAGAGTCGGTTGCAGTCGGTGGCCAGCATTCTTATTTGTTTGCAAATGACGCTCTTGTTTCAAGAGAAGGATCCCCGCGTGCATGGATGGCTCGCCGTCATGAGCCTACTACAGGCCGTAGTGGCTGCTCGCTATAGCCAAGGTGTAGTCTTCGGCGGTCTGCTGATCGTTTATACGATTGTCGGCATCTTTGCCCTATCGTTGCTGGTGCTCAATAGCCAATGGGGACGCCATCGCAGCCAGGGTAAAGTAGGCTTTAGCCCACCTTTAGGGGAAGGCGGGCTAAAGCCCACCCTGCGCACGGACGAGATTACGCCCGGTCGCTGGCCGTTGGCTGCCATGAAATCGAAATTCACGAGCGCGCCGGCGGGCAGCGGCCGATCGGGAGTGGTTACCGAGTTGTTCGCCCGACTGGCTCTCATCGTCGTCGGCGCATTGTTTCTGGCGACGGTCATTTTCTGTACGGTGCCCCGCCCCCGGCTTTCTGCCTGGCGAGGAGAAGGAAGGAAAACCCTCGCCACGGTCGGCTTTAATGATCAGATCGCGCTGGGAGGACTGGGCGAAACCATCGAAAGCCGCCAGGAAGTCATGCAGTTGAAACTGGTGGACCCAGCCACCCGCCAAGTCTATCCGATGCGCGAGGAGGTTTACCTGAGGGGTTCGGTGGTCACCTGGTACTCACGGAACCATTGGCGGCGCACTCCGCCGCCGAATAGCTCTCCTACAGGGAACGCCACCGAGGGCGTTCCCTACAGGAGGATCGGGGACAAGAAGGCGAGCGGTTTGGCATTCCGCATCGGCCCTCCCGTGGTGCAGCAAATTATCATGGAACCCTACCTGGATCGCGACGATCTATTCTACATCTGGCCACTCATCGAACCGGTGGATGATCTGCTCCACGACCCACCCAGCGGCCGACTGGCGCGGAGGCTTAGTTGGAGTGGCGAACCTCGCGGGGGCAATTTCAAGTGCGAGATTCTTACCAGCGGGCTGGTCGATGGGTATCAGACCCCCCTAGTTCCGGAAAGCCGAGAGGTCCGCATATCGCCCGATTCGCCCTATCTGCAAATGCCTGGCGATCGGTCGCCTCTGCCCAGGCTGACGGCCCTGGCTGGACGATGGTTGCGGGAAAACGGCCTTTCGTTGCACAATCATTACGAGGTGGCCCGTTGGTTCGAGCAGCAGCTCTCCAGCTCTGGTCAGTTCAAGTACACCCTGCAAGGAGCGGAGCGGGACACGTCGATCGATGCGATCGAAGACTTTGTTTCCAACAATCCCCGCGGGCACTGCGAGTACTTTGCCACGGCCCTGGCCCTGATGCTGCGGAGCCAAGGAATACCGTCGCGGGTTGTGTTGGGTTATCGGTGCGATGAGTGGCACGAGGACGAGCAATGCTACCAGGTTCGTCAGTTGCACGCGCACGCCTGGGTCGAAACATTCCTGGATCACGATCAGATCCCCGAGGCGCTGCGGCGCAGCGAGCCGATTCGCTGGATGCATGGCGGCTGGCTTCGATTGGATCCGACGCCAGCGGCCGAAGTGGGTACCCAGGCTGCTCAGCGCACGATGTGGGGGGCCTGGCGGGGACGCTGGCACAGCCTGCAACGCTTTTGGGATAAGTACATCGTGGACATGGATCGCAACAAGCAACGCGAGTCGGTTTATCAGCCAATTTCCCGAGCAACACGAAACCTCGCCAGCAATTTGCTCAATCCCCACTGGTGGAAAGAACTTGCGGCGAGCCTGTGGGCCTCCTTGGCCACCATGCTCGGAAGCGGTATGATAGGATGGCTGTTTGGCGTGGTGGTGTTGATCGCCGTTTTGGTCGTGCCGATGATGGCCGGATGGTGGCTCGTCCACCGCTTGGGACAGCTCTGGCGACAGTTTTCCAGAGCCGGTGGTCCCCGGCAGGCCGGGGCACGGAGTTCGGTCGAGTTCTACCATCGCTTTGAGCAAATTGTTGCTCGCTTTGGCTTGCAGCGAGGCGCAGGGCAAACGCCCCGGGAGTTCGCTCGTGCTTCGGGCACTCGGCTGGCCGCAGTCAGCGGGCGAAGCGGGCTATACGTTCGGGCCATGCAGGTGGTCGAGGCGTTTTACCGTGTCCGCTTCGGCCGGCACGTGTTGGATGCCTCGGCCGCAGAGGCCGTGCAGCAGGCTTTAGAGGAACTGACGGCGGGTACTGAAAATGTTGGGAGTAAGTTGCCATGAAAATCGGTTTGGTTGGATATCAAGGTTCCGGCAAGAGCACGGTATTCGAGTGGATGACGGGGCAGAGGCCCGATCCGGCCCTAGGCCACACCGCGCAAAGTGCGATGGCAGTGATCCCTGAGCCACGGGTCGAGGGACTCTGCCAAATCTATAAGCCGAAAAAAGTGTCGATGGCTTCCCTGGAGTTGGTCGACACGCCGGGCCTCAGCCGCAGCCACGAAGGCAGCGCAGCACGGCTGGCGTTGATCCGCGAGGCCGGCTGCCTCGTACTGGTGATCGACGCTTACGGCCGCACCGATCCCAAGGCCGACATGGAAGCCTTCGACACCGACCTGATCCTCGCCGACATGGAGATCGTTTCCAATCGCATCACCCGGGTCGCGGAGACGTTGCGCAAGCCGCTTCCGAAGGTGGAACACGAGGGCTACCTGCACGAGCATGCCACGCTGAAGACCGTGCTCGAATCCATGGAACAAGGTAAGCCGCTCCGCGAAAGCGACATGACCGACGACCAACTCAGGATCACCCGTTCGTTCCGCCTCTTTGGCGAGAAGCCGCGTGTAGTCATCTTCAATACAGCCGACGACGAAACCAAGCCCGAACGATTCACATCGCTTAGCACGCCCGAGACACCCATGCTGGCAGTGCCCGCCGGCCTGGAATTGGAACTGGCCAAGATGAACCCCGAAGATCGGGCCGAGTTCCAGGCGGAGATGGGCGTCGGCGGCACCGATCGCGACGCCGTAATCCGGACGTTGCTCAAGACCTCTCGCCAGCGGCTGTTTCTCACCGCTGGCGAAAAGGAGGTTCGCACATGGCTGCTGCATGAAGGCGGCACCGCCCTCGACGCGGCCGCCTCGATTCACACCGACTTGGCCAAGGGGTTCATCCGCGCCGAGATATTTGACTATCGCGATCTTGTCAGGCTCGGTAGCGAACGCGAAGCGAAAGCCGCCCACCTTGTGCGGCAGGAGCCGAAAGGATATGTCATCCAAGACGACGACGTTCTCTTTATCCACTTCAGCAAATAAAGACACAAAGGCAGACTCCCATGATTAGGGCTTTCACGACACTTACACTATTACTGGCTGCCGTCGCGGCATCGGCCATCGAACCGCCGGCCCATTACGGTCCAGTGCCAAGCCCACGACAGTTGGCATGGCATGACTTGGAGTTCTACGGATTTCTGCACTTCACCGTCAATACCTTCACCGACAAAGAGTGGGGATTTGGCAACGAGCCGGAGGCCGTATTCAATCCCACGGCCTTCGACGCGGAACAGATCGTGGGCGCCGCCAAGGAGGCGGGCATGAAGGGGCTGATCCTCACCTGCAAGCACCACGACGGTTTCTGTCTCTGGCCGTCAAAATTCACCGCACACTCGGTCAAAAACAGCCCCTGGAAGAACGGCCAGGGCGACGTCGTCAAGGAGATCGCCGACGCTTGCCGCAAGCAGGATCTGAAGTTTGGCGTCTATCTCTCGCCGTGGGACCGCAATCATAAAGACTATGGTAAACCCGAGTACATCACCTATTACCGAAATCAGCTCCGCGAACTTCTCACCAATTACGGACCGATCTTCGAGGTCTGGTACGACGGAGCCAACGGCGGCACCGGTTACTACGGCGGAGCGGGAGGGAAACGCAGGATTGACCCTAGAACCTACTATGATTGGCCGAACACCACGAAGATCGTTCGGGAGCTTCAGCCCGACGCCTGCATGTTCAGCGACGCAGGCCCCGACGTTCGCTGGGTTGGCAACGAGCAAGGCACGGCCGGCGATCCCTGTTGGTCAACCCTGAATCGCGACAACTACGTGCCGGGGCTGGCCGACGCCAGACGGCTGAACTGCGGCGACCGGCCCGGTACGCACTGGCTGCCCGCCGAGTGCGACGTCTCGATCCGTCCGGGCTGGTTCTATCATGCGGGGGAGGATGCCAGGGTCCGCACGCCAAAAAACCTCATGGATCTCTACTTTGCCTCCGTCGGTCGCGGTGCCTCGTTACTGTTGAACTTACCACCGGACCGCCGTGGTCGGATCCACGAGAATGACATTCAATCGCTCCGCGAGTTCCGCCGTCTGCGTGAAGCAACCTTTGCCAAGGACCTCGCACAAGGTGCCAAGGCGACTGCCGACAATGTCCGCGGCCAAGACCAGCGATTCGCGGCGGCGAATGTTCTCGATGGCAAACGCGACACCTATTGGTCCACCGACGCCGCCGCCACGACCCCCGAGATCGTTTTGGACCTCGGCAAGCCGGTCACTTTCAACATCGTTCGCCTCCGCGAGCATCTGCCGTTGGGCCAGCGCATCGACACATTCGCGCTCGATCAGTGGAAAGACGGCCAATGGGCTGAGTTTGCCAAGGGTACGAGCATCGGCAACTGTCGGCTTGTCCGCGGTGATGTCACCACGGACAAGGTTCGGCTGCGGATTGTCAAGGCGGCAGCCTGCCCCGCGATAGCCGAGATCGGCCTCTTCGCCGAGGGCAAGTAAAGCAGTCGTGTTCTCGAGGAAGCGGTCGAACGAACAAACGAACAAACGAAAACGCGGCTGCTGGCGTACTGCGAACAAGAAAACGGTTCCGGACACATTTTCCACTCCCTTTTCCCAAATGGGCATTTCCGCCGATGGCAGGGTGAGGTATAATGTGTATAATGTAGTGAGATGCTAAAGACGTTGCCGGATGCCATGGAATGTAGGGCACAGACACAAGGAAGCGAAGAATGATACGCGGACGAGTGCAGAACGGCGTGGTGGTGTTGCAATCCCAGGGAACCTTACGCGAAGGGATGGAGGTTTTCGTCGGGCCAATTCCGCAGACCAACAAGAAGGGCAAGGCTGCAAAGCGGCCGACCGTCAGCCGGGCCCTTGCGAGCCTTGCCGGAAAGGCCAAAAATCTTCCGCCCGACGCGGCACGAAACATCGACCACTATCTCTACGGGCACACCAAACGATGATCGCACTTTTGGCGGATACGTCGTTTTTCGTGGCCTATCTTAATCCGCGAGACAAGGATCATGCGCTGGCCGTCGAGTGGATGACCACATTTTCGGAGCGAATCGTCACCAGCGAGTGGGTGTTGGTAGAACTGGGAAACTATCTGGCGGAAGGGCCGAACCGTCGCCTGTTGGGTTCACTGGTTCGCGCCCTGTCGGCAGAAGAGCGGGTGGAAATCGTACCGGCAGACCACCCTTCCTTCCTCGGCGCACTCAGCTTGTACGTGCGGCGACAGGACAAGTCGTGGTCGTTTACTGATTGCACTTCGTTTTGCCTAATGAAGGCGAGGAAAATCACGGACGCACTGACGACGGACCACCACTTCGAGCAAGCGGGATTCACGGTCTTGCTACAATGAGATGATTCAGCTTGATACTGGCGGACTGACCTGTCTCCTTCCCTACGCAATAACCCGGACAAAAAAGCCTCTTCCGCAGCAGGATAACCCATGAATAGAAAACGAATTTTCCTCGTCATTCTCTTGGCGTTTTCTTGCCTCTCGGCCCAGGCCGCTCAGCGTGCCGTTCCATGCCGCATCCGGGATGGCGGGAATCGCGATCTGTTCATCATGACCCTTGGCGACGTGAAGTCGCCGCTCGCCCAGGGATTGTTCGATCCGGATCGAGACCGGGTCCAACTGAACGATGGCTCGGTGTTGGAGCACTACTTTCGCGATAAGCTCGGCATTCGCTATTACCGGCCGATCGACAAATCCATTTTTGCAGTGCCGCCGTCGGGTTGGTGCTCATGGTATTTCTATTTCAACGAAATCAGCGAGGATGAGGTTCGCAGGAACGCCAAGTGGCTATCGGATAATCTCAAAGAATATGGGCTGGAATACATCCAGATTGACGACGGATGGCAGGGGGTCGGGCGAGGAATGAACGCGAACCGCGACTGGACAACGATCAACGATCGCTTTCCTAGCGGGATGAAAACGCTGGCTGCCGATATCAAGAAACTGGGCTTCAAGCCGGCACTTTGGATTGCCCCTCACGGCCAGAGCAATGCTAAAGTCGTTCAGGCAAATCGAAAGGCGTTTCTCCTCAAGCCTGACGGAACAACCCTCTCGGACACATGGGAAGGAACCTACCTCGTCGACCCGACGACCGACGAAGGCCACGCCTATCTTCGCGGTCTCTTCACAACCCTCTCGGATTGGGGTTACGACTATTTCAAGATCGATGGCCAGCCCTGCGTGATCGACGAATATCGGCGCTGTGCGAGCCAAATGAAAAAGCCCAGCGAGCAACCCGTGGAGCTGTACCGGAAAACCTTGCGCACGATCCATGAGACGATCGGCGCCAAGCGATATTTGTTGGGCTGCTGGGAGACCCCGCGTGAAGGCATCGGCCTTACGGACGGTTGGCGGACCGGCGCGGACGTCGTGCCGGGCTGGGGTGGGTTCCTGATCGCTCGCGACGCAACCATGGGCTATTACTTTCTGCACAATACGGTTATGTATTGCGATCCGGACACCGTCATGGTGCATCATCCGCTGACCATCGATCAGGCACGAGCCTGGGCGACCTTGCAAGGGCTTACCGGCCAAGCCTTGATGGCCAGCGATCGGATGATGGATCTATCGAGCGAGCGGGTGGAGTTGTACCGCCGCATCTATCCGCCCGCCGACATCCGCCCGCTGGATCTGTTCCCCAGCGATTCAAATAAACAGGTCTGGGATCTGAAGATTCATCATCGCGGCCGAAACTATGATGTCGTTGGGCTATTCAACTACCACGAACAGAGCACGCGGCAGATTTATCTCAATTGGGATGAACTGGGGATCACCAAGGACCAATCGGTACACGTCTATGACTTCTGGAACAAAGAGTATCTCGGCGTCTACAAGAAAGGATACAGCACGGAAATTGGACCAAGCAGTTGCAAAGTGCTGACACTCCTGCCGGCAACCTCCGAGATTCAGCTCATTTCCACGAGCCGACACATCACGCAGGGGTGGATTGATTTGCTGAACATGGAGCGCGACACGGCGGGGAATACCTTCCAAGGCAAGAGCCGCGTGATTAAGAATGATCCCTACCGGCTCAGCTTCGTCTTTCCCATAGGAAAGAATTTTACCCTAGCGAGCGCGACTGCGGGATCCTTGCCCGTGACGATCTCGAATCATCAGGGCTGGGCGACAGCCGAGTTCATTCCGGACAAGACGGCCGAAATTGACTGGAAGGTTACGTTCGCAGCGGAGCCTTCGTATCATTTCCCCTGCAATAATCCCGGCAACCTGGAGGCCGTTTTGACCGGATTGGACCAGGTGACCCTGAAATGGAGTCCGCCGGGCACGAGCAGTGTCGGGGCCTTTTTGGTTTCTTTGGACGGGGAATTGTTGGGGGCGACGAAGAGCAACTCGTTCCCATTGCGGAATTTGTCTTTTGGCAAGACCTACACGGTCCAGGTCGTCAGCAGTTGGGAAGATGGAACCGTTAGCAAAGAAAGGGTTCCCTCCCTGAAGTTCAAGCTTGATTCGCTGGGTGAAAAAGCTCGTGCTGCGCGCGACAAAAGCAAATCCCACGACTAATGGCAATCGTGTCGATTGGTGCGAGGCGAGGATACGTCGGAAGTTAGATTTCAGTTCTGGGTATAGTCGTAGGATGGGACGAGTGAAACGAGCCCCACCAATTTTTCAGCAAATCGTCATGGTGGGGCTCGCTGCGTTCGTCCCACCCTACCATCTACAGACGCTCTTGTCGTATTTGCGGAGCAGCACCAAATAACTCCGGATACCGCTGGCGAATCAATGCCTGATCGTCTTCCGGTAGCGCGGCCAATGGAATCGGCTTGTCCTGCCGGCGAACGCCCTTTTGATTGATGCGGTTCATCAAGCTCCAATTTCTGGCCGGCCCTGGCGGTTCCTGTGCCTTCAGGTCATAGCGGGTAAAATCGATGACCATCTCCGCTCCGTTGGCCTTCCAATCTCGCAATAGGGCCAAACGAAAATCCTTGTTCATGAACCAGCGGATTTCCAGGTTGTTTTCGGAACCGCCGAACCCCGTTCCCCGCGTCACAAAACGATAGTCAAGTTTCCCATTGTTCTTGAATTGTTCGCGCCAGGCCAGTCCGAACTCGCCTTGCGTGACGCAGACGGCATTGGACCATCGCTTACGGATTTCACTCAACCATCGCGTCAGGTACTGTAGCGGATCCTTGATCCCCTGCTGCTCGAACTGTTTCACGAGACAGAGTTCCCAGCAGTTGGTGACCCACGCAAAACCGTTGAGATCAAAGCCGCGATCGAAATGCTGGGCGGTGGTCGCCAGGATATGGCCCAGGCCCGCCTCACGTGAACCCCGCCCCTGAGCAAGGGTCTCGATCGGCCCAACTCCCAGGCGGCTGTTGTGTTTGGCGTCGGCCCCCGCGCGGCGGGCACTGATGAAATCGCACGTCCAGCCGTCCAGATTCACGCAGTCGATGAAGTCATCCTTGCCCTGGGCCGGCTTGCAGAAGTGCTCTCGGCTGGGATAGTAGGGATAGCTGATCGACCCGTCCCCATCGCCATTGTCGATGGCATACTGGCTCCAGATATTCCCTTGGCAGACATGAATGTCCTCTTGCTCAGCCAGATAGCGCTGATTCTCGGCTGCCATGTATCCAGCCAACACGCTGCGGGGCCGGTAGCCACCGCCGACTAGCTTGGAAATCATCGCCAAGGCGTCGTGCAAATCCTTGTTGACCTGCTCACGGGTGTTGTAGACATTGGCGAAATAGCCGCCGGGAATGAAAGTGACCTCGTCGCCGTACTTGTTGTGATACTCAGCAACCAGTTCCCGGATGGCCTTGTAGTTCGGCCGCTGGTCCTGCAGGGCTTGCCAACTCAAGGCCCAGGTCATCCGTCCGCCGGGCCAACCTTGCTCAAAGGCGTTGCGAAAGGTCTGAACGGTTTCGGGCGTATGGTCGCGGCCTTCATCCTCCCCGGCGTTGCGATTCCGCGTGACTTCGATCTGGTTGACGCGAATCACCGTGTTGAAGGTGAGGAAGCGGTTGTCTAAAAGCGGAGGGTGGACTGGCGATTCCGGGCCGGAAGCCGCTAGGGCGGCCCGTGAGCGGGCTGGCAAGCCGGCCAGTGTCGCACCTGCGGCAGTCAAGAGAAAACTTCGTCGGTCGATCATCGTTTGGCTCACTTCTTACGGATGCGCAGCGTCAACCCACCCCCCGCCGCCAGATCCACCTTGTGCTTAGCCGCCGCTGTCAGGACCACCGCGCGGGTGACGGAAAAGTCCGCGGGTTTCGCACCATCCGCGTAACGATCGGCGGTCCAGTCGCCAGCCCCTAGGAAATCCATGGGCAGTTCGACCGTGCGAGGGCCGCCACCGTTGATCACCCCCACCCACCACTCGTCGCCACTGCGGCGGGCAAAGGCTGCTAATTCGCCGATGCGGCTTTGCGGCAGAATGTGGGTCTCATCCCAGACTACCGGCATGGCGCGGATTGCGTCCAGCGAAGGACTGGCCAGATAGAGGTCGGGATTGTCGGCCCAGCAAAGCACGGGCGTCGATAAAACCACCGCACAGGCAAGTTGCTGGGCCACCGTGGTCCCCTTCAGGAACTTTGGATTCAAAGTAGTAGGGGTGAAGTCGGCATGGCCGGCCAGCAGACGCGTGAAGGGCAGCGTGGCGT
>JANXQG010000242.1 GCA_025356915.1 Planctomycetota bacterium
ATCTATGAACTCAAAGCGAATCCCAGTTGCCGCTGCCGAATCTGGTAGCCCATCGGTTTTCGCCACTTCTGTTATATCTGCGTTATATACGCGACTCTTGTCAACTCCCTGCCATACAACAGAAATCGACGTAACTCATTATATATCTAATAGCCGAGGCGGGGATCGAACCCGCACGTCCCGTAAGGGACACAGGATTTTAAATCCTGTGCGTCTGCCTATTTCGCCACTCGGCCTCTTCCGCCCGGCTCCGTCAGGAACACGCTGAGCGATAGGTTTCGATTACACTTTCATTCGCGCTGGCACATGGAGTGTGCCTGCTATTTTAATTGGGGGACGCAGGCGGGACGCCTACGCTACTTGTCGCGGCAATCTTGTTCACGGCATTCAAAAATGCCTTCGCACTGGCCTCCACGCTGTCGGTCGAGACGCCGCGGCCGCGATACATCCTGCCGTTATGCTCGATCTGCACCATTACCTCGCCCTGCGCGTCCTTTCCGACCGTTACACTGTGTACGTTAAAATCCTTGCAGACGACCGAAATGCCGGTCAGGTTCTCGATCGCCAGGAAAACCGCATCGACCGGTCCGTCGCCGCCGACCACATCGGTCGAGACTTCGCTCGGCCCCCGACGCAGCCGCAGATGCACACTCGGGATCTGGCCCGTGCCGCTGGTGATGTTATAGGAAACAAAACTCCAAAGCTCGGGCACCTGCCGTATCTCCTGCTCGATCAAGGCTGCGATGTCGGCGTCGTAGATTTCCTTCTTCTTATCGGCGAGAACCTTGAACATTTCAAAAATCTGCTGGATCTGCTCTTTGCCGAGCGAATAGCCCAGGGCCTTGATGCGGCTGGCCAGCGCGGCACTGCCACTGTGCTTGCCAAGCACAAGTTCAGTGGTGGCAAAGCCGACATCCTCGGGCCGCATAATCTCGTACGTCGTGCGCTCCTTGAGCATGCCGTCCTGGTGAATGCCCGCCTCGTGAGCGAAGGCGTTCCGGCCGACGATCGCTTTGTTGCGCTGCACCTGGATGCCGGTCACGTTGGCCACTAGCCGGCTCGTGGGCACAAGCCGCTTGGTGTTAACATTCGTGTGCGCATGATAGAAATCGCTGCGGGTCCGCAGTGCCATGATGACCTCTTCCAGCGAGCAGTTGCCGGCGCGTTCGCCGAGGCCGTTGATCGTGCATTCGATCTGTCCGGCACCGGCTTCGACGGCGGCCAGGCTGTTGGCCACGGCCATGCCCAGGTCGTTGTGGCAATGGACGCTAATCACGGCCTTGTCGATGTTGGGCACTCGGTTGCACAGTGTCTGGATAACGTGGTGCATGTGGCTGGGGGTGGCATATCCAACCGTATCGGGGATATTGACCGTCGTGGCACCGGCGGCGATGGCCGCTTCGACCACCCGACAGAGGAAATCAGGCTCGGTGCGCGCGGCATCCTCGGGCGAGAACTCGACATTAGGGCAATAGCCGGCTGCCCGTTTGACCCCGGCCACCGCATGGCAGATGATGCCGTCCTTGTCCATCTTGAGCTTGAACTCGCGATGGATGGCACTGGTGGCGAGAAAAACGTGGATCCGAGGCTGCTCGGCGTGCCGAAGGGCCTCCCATGCACGGTCGATGTCTGCGTCACGGCAACGGGCCAAGCCGCAGATCTGCGCGCCGCGGACCGAGCGGGCGATCTCACTCACGGCCTCAAAATCGCCGGGCGAGGCGATGGGGAAGCCAGCCTCGATGACATCGACTCCCAGGGCCAGCAAGGCCTGGGCGACCTCCATCTTCTCAGCCAGATTCATGCTTGCTCCAGGCGACTGCTCGCCGTCGCGGAGCGTGGTGTCAAAAATAACGATGCGTCGCGAGTTGGTGTGGATTGTGTTTGTCATGGCGATGAAAAAACCCTAAGACCTTACTGGCCTTAGGGTTTTGCTTGTACTCGGAACTTGGTTGTCTACGCGCAAACCCTAAAACCGGACGCTGGCAAGAGCCAGCGATAACAACGGTAATAAGGAGGTTCGGGTAGACATAATTCGCACTCTTTACGGGTTTTCGGCATGGAGGCCAACGAATTCTTACTTAAATCTACATGAAGGCGATTGGAAAGTCAAGGGTTCTATTTGGAGTCCGTGGCTTGCCACCGCTTTTCAAAACGCGAGGCGGGGCGTCTGGCCTGGAACCTGCCGTTCTGAAAAGCGACGGCAAGCCGCCGCAGTCCAAAAGAAGAGCGGCAATAAATTGTCGCAGTTCCAAAGACACGCCTTGAGTCAAACGGCCAATTCGGGTAGCCTTCGCCCCGCCATGGAATATGAAATCGAGCGATCGGCGAAATGCTGCGCGGGGACAGGCCGGGAATTTGCGCCCGGCGAGAAGTTTTACTCGGTACTCGCCGCAGAAGGTGCCGAGTTGAAAAGGTGCGATTATTCGGTCCAGGCCTGGCAAGGCCCTCCACCCGGTACGGTCGGTTGGTGGAAGTCGCAGATGCCCGACCAACATGCCCGACGTACCTATTGGGCGCCGAACGACGTGTTGCTGAAATTTTTTGACGAGTTGGCCGAACAGCCGGACAGGCAGGACATGCGATACGTGCTGGCCCTGCTCTTGGTCCGCCGTCGTGTGATGCGGATGGAAGAGGAGCAGCGCGACGAGGCCGGGCATGAGCGGTTAATGCTTTACTGTCCGCGGCGAGATACGCAGTACGAAGTACCGGCGGTGGCACCCGATCCGCAACGGGCAGAGGAGATCCAGCAGGTTTTGGCAAAGTTGCTGGAAAGATGAGGGGGGAGGGGGGGAGGAAAGTGTGAAGGGTGTGAAGAGTGAAAAGGGTGTGAAGGGTGAAAAGTAGGGTGGGCCGAGCACAGCGAGTCCCCATACGAACCAACTTAAGGATTTTGGGTATCATTGTCCAATTTGGGATCTTTGTATCCCGAAGGGATTCTGTCCCCTAGAGGACATAACGCCGTTGGCGTAGGAAATGAATGGGCACGAGTTTCCAGCTTCGAGGCACCGGACACATTGTGGGATGGAACGAGTGAATTCCTTAATTTCGTTCGTATGGGGTGCGGTCGAGCGAAGCCCCACCAATTTCCGCATCCATGTTTGACTCAACCCAGTATCAACTCTTGGACTTCGGCGACGGGCGGCGGTTGGAGCGCTTTGGGCCGGTAGTGCTCGATCGGCCATGCCCCGCCGCCGATTCATTCCGACCGGCTAGTTCAAACCGTCCGTCGGCCACGGACCAAAGCTCTGAAC
>JANXQG010000293.1 GCA_025356915.1 Planctomycetota bacterium
AATGCTGGCCGAAGCGATGGCGCTCGTCCGGACCGATGAGTTTCTGAAAAATTCTTCCCACCACGTCGGACGACACTGCGCGGAAGTCAACCGACTCGATGCTGCGCAACAGGCCCCGCCAAGCGTCGAGACCATATTCCGGTTGAAAGACCACGGCGGTCGCCCAATCGGTCGCTTGGGGCATCAGAAGCGACTCGTAATCGCCACTTCGCTCGACGGCATCCTGAAATAGTTGATTGAGCGCCGACACGGCATCATCGGCACTCTTCACCGACGGCCGAAGCTCAAGCCGGCGCAGATCGGGAAAACGGGTTCGCAGGGCCTTATAGAAGATAATGCGGTTCACCCAGACATAGGCCAGGGTCTTGGCCATATTGTCCACCGCCTTGGCCCATTCCTCATGCGGAGTGCGCACGAAAGTCCATTCTTGCTCCGCCATCCAGCCTTCGACGCGGAGGCCAAACGACTTGTTCCTGCTCGTCTCTTGCAGGAGGTAGGCACTGCACAACTGAACCGGCCACTCCAGGTGACTTTCCAGCGAACGGATGAACAAGTCGTCCGGCGGCAACCACTCGGCACGGCGGCCGGATAGAACATCGGCCAGCCCATGCAGCAGGTCGGGCAGGAAATGCGTCTTGATGAAGTTGAGGTTGTCTTCGCGGGCGACCGCGGCGGAATCGGCCAGATAGCGGCCTAGCCGCCAGGGCCGTACGCGCCGATCGAGCAAGGGCCGGTCAAAGAGTTTTCGGTCGAAAAGAACGAACTCGTTGACATTCCAGGTGAAGAAGTATTGGACCGCCGCGTTGCTCGCCTTGGCTTCCGCGTCTTGCATGAGTTTGTCGGCAAACGGTGATCGGCCTTCCAGCGTGCCCGGAAGCTTTACCTCGCCGCACAAAAGCAGCTTGCCGTTGGGACCGTAGAATCGCAGGTCTTTGCGCTTTTGCCGCGACGCCCCCTCGCCCAAGCCTTCCACGCGGACCTCGCGGAAGGGATAGGCCGTTGGGTTCTGACGGATAAGGAGGTTCGCTTCGGAGGCTATCTGCGAACAGAAGTCAACCTCGTGGATCGTGGGCTGTGCAGCAGCCATGGCCAACCCTCCTTGGACACTGAATCAAAACGCCGCAACGCAGTTCTCCTGGCGTTTTCAGGGGGTCCAAAGTGGGCGTGCCAGGAACAATATGCCCGAAGAAACAGCGTCAAAACCACGATTCTAACGGCTTGCACTGCAAAAAGCAATGCACCGCTCGCCGATGTCAGAGCCGATGTCAGGTTACGGGTTGGGATTGGAAATCAGAACCGGAAGAGCCGAACAAATTCAGATCACCGGTGCTCGTCCTGAATTTCTACCCCGCCGTGCAGATTATCGCCATTGCGAAGCTGGCAGCGGCGGCCATCAAATTCGATGATGACCTCGCCATCCGGTTGGATCGTTTCGACCTTGCCGGACATTCTTCCAACGGTAAAGCTTTCGCCACTCCCCAAGATCAACAGTTTGTCTCCCGTGCGATCCTTAATCCAGACTTTCGCGGTGCCGTCAACTTCGGTAAATCCGGTCACGAAGGCATAATCGCCCGGGTCGATGGATTGCTCGCGCCGCACAGTTGGAGCCGGTGGTATCGGGCGGGTATAGGCAGCAAACAAGTTGCGAGATTCGATCGGCTCGCGATAGTCGGATCGCTTTGCCAGCCGAAGCACTTGGCCCGCTTCCTTGGGCAACTGGTTCTTTGAATCGGCCAGCGGCAGCGAAAGGGCTTCGATCGTCATGCTCACATCCAACTCGCGGGAGCTTGGCATCGGTTTGATGTTCATCGAACGAATCTGATGCAGGTAGCCAACGGAGTAAAACTCGTAGAGAAAATCGACGAGGTCGCCCAGGTTCGCCCTGCCGCGGAGTTTGAACGAGATCCGCGTGAATTGGTCGCGGCGTGTACCGACGTCGTTGGAGGCAAGCGTGGTCCCGCGAAGGTTGCTGCGCGCGGCCAGACTGCGGATCCAGTTTTGATAGAGCGAGCGGGCGAGTACCGGGTCGGAAGGTAGGGCACGTCGCTGCCATTGGGCAAGGCGTTTGGCGTCCTGGCTTGCTGCCTGAAGCAGCTTCTGCTTGTTCTCGATATCGCTTGCCAATTTGGTTCGTTCGGCGATCAATTGGTCGAAAGAACGGCTGTCACCGGCGAAGAAAAGAAACCACATCCCGGCCAGACCAACAAGCCCCAGTGCCAGACCGGCCAGGATTTTCTCGCGACGTTGGAGTTTCATGGCTTTGCGCTCTTTTCTGGCAGGATCGAGGCCTCGAAGGAGCAGGTGTAGGGCGGAACGGAGCGATCTTCGCGACTGCTCTTTGCACTTATTTTACCACCGTGAGCAGTCACAACTTGCTCCAAACGCGCGATGTCATCAGGCCGGCCGACCCAACCTTTCAATTCGACTTGTCCGCCGCGCGGGCTGCTATTGATCGTCAACTCGCCCAGGACCGCATCCTGCGCCACTGGAAAGCCTTGGTTGAGTGCGTAGATGCGATCGAGCCAGATCACCTCTTCGTCCGCCCACTTCGCAATGTCGGCCGTGCTGGCGCGGACTTTCTTTGCCCGATCGATCGAATCGTCCAGGTCTTTCGACGTTTGCGCCAATTCATCGACCGAGTTGACCAGCCAGTAATGATCGACGCGGGTGTAGATAATCCATGCCAGCAGGAGCGCGGCGGCTGCGGCTGCGGCGATCAGCCATTTTTTGCGGGGATCGGGGGCTATGGCACGGCGGCGAGGATGGAGGAAATCGACCGCATGGCTCGATGGCTTCAGCTCGGCCAGCAACATGCCCACCAGCGACGCAAATCGGCCCGGATGTTCCGGCGGCGATTCAACCAGCGCGCGGCCAAGCTTTACACCACCCAGCGGATCGAAAAGTTCGACATGAATCTCCAGTTCCGCCTCGATCGCGCGGGCCAGGTCGAGCTGGGGCTGATGTTCACCGCAGAGTACGATCGACTCGATTTTACGGCCGCCCAATTGGTTGGAGGCCGCGGCCATCGTGAGGCGGATTTCGGCCAGCACGGCCGGCAAGGGAGGCGGGTCGCTGCTGATCCGGGTCGTGCGCAAAAAGACTGCCGTGCCATCGACGACAGCCGTAAGATCGGCCTCGACACCCAAGGAATTCACCAGCAACACCACTTGCCCACGCGGAATCGACTTTTCGCCCTCAAGCAGCAAGGCTGCTTCGCAGGGACGAAGCAATAGCCGCCGCATCTTCAAGCCGGCGTGCGCGCAGACCGCTTCGATCCGTGCGAGGACCGCTGGCGCGATGGCGGTAGCCAGCACGGTCCGAGGACTATCGGCGGAGCCGTCGATGGGAATAAAGTCCAAGAGCCATTGGTCGTCCAGTTCGTTGAACTCGCGCGTCGCCTGGAAGCGAACCAACTCCGGCAGATCTTCATCCGGAGCCGGTGGCAACTGCAATTGCCGCAGTTCAATGCTGTTGCGTCCGACCGCCACCACGGCTTCCGCGCGGCCCAATCCGCGGGCATCCAATTCGGCCGCAATCCGCCGCCCAATGGATTCGGCCGCGTCGGCTGCCGAGACATCAATCTCACAAGGGATGGAAAAGGCATGCTCGACCACGACCTGGCGGCCCCGCCCGGAGGCAACCATCATGCGGATTTCACGAGAATCCCATTCCAGGGCAAAAAGTTGAGACATGATAGGGGGTTAAATCACGTGAAATAGTACTACACAAACGAAGCACGAAATCCGAATGACGAAATCCGAAACAAATGCCAAATTCCAAATGAGAAATGCTCGAAACAATCCGGTCGGCGAGTTTTGGTCATTGGCTTTTCGGATTTCCGATTTGTTTCGTATTTCGAGTTTCGTATTTCGGATTTTCATTCCCTCTTAACGCTCACCCGTCGTGCTGCCGCCTTCGCCGGGAAAACCACCCGTCATGCGGCTCATATCTTTCCAGAGTAATACACGTGTTGGCCGTTGGGTAGCATCAAGTAGGACTTGCAGCCGGGCAACGGGGTTTCCCTTGTCGAAATGTCCGATTATTTGGGCGCGGTAGACACTTCCCCCGGCCGTGATGTAAGGAAGCATCGATTTTATCGTGGCCAGCGGCATAACCCCCTCGATGACTGGCCAGGCCGGGCAAGTCTGGTCGGCCTTGGCCGAAGGCGAGGCCTGATCGGGTATGCGATTGGAAATAATCTGGTCTGCCAAATCGGAGGTCATGCCGGGGATGCAGAGCAATACGGTCCTTGGAGCCTGGTTGATGTTAATCCGCCCCGCAGTCGATTTGCCGGAGTCGGTCGTGCAGTTGTCGAATAGTTTGGGCAGGTAAGTACTCATCGCCGCAGTGTCGGATGTAAAGGGGTTTTTGAGGCGGGTGGGGCCACTGCCTCCTGGAGGCTGCTTCAACTGAATAGCCGAGGCACCGACTAGGTCAAGTATACTGCCGAGGGTTTTGCTGGCTTTGCCCAACTTGGATGTATCGAGGTGTCCGCCGTCTGCGGTACCGCCGCCAAGCCGGTAAGCGACGATGTACTCGGCTGACGACTGGTCGAGTATGGGGGTCAGATCATCGTAGAGCTTCTTCAAGTCCGACTGGTTGAGGTTGATTTTCGGTGTGCCGTCGGCCTTGAGGTTCGACTCTGCGCTCCATAACGTCAGGTACGCAGCCCAGCCGTGGTCCATGGAGCCGTCGGAATTGTCGACGCCGGCGATGGTCCCGCCAGCGGAACTGCTACTACTATAACCCATCTTCACCGCATCGAGGCCAAAGAGCAACTCTGGGGTTACCCCACGCACTAGCAAAAGCTCTTCGATGGAAGCAGGCGGGGCATTGCGCGGGGTATAGGCAGGCTGAAGGCTGCCGTAGAACTCGCTCTCGGCACCCTGCTCGCGGGGCGTGTCGTCGGCGTCAATCCAGTCGAGAATGGCATCGGCAATGGCATCGGTCATGCCCGGCAGACCCATGAGGATCGTCTTGGCCTTGCTGGTGGTTCCGCTGCTGCCAGCGCCACCGCCTGGACCCCGACTCGAACCGCTCGATTTATCGTAATTCAGGATCGTGGCCAGATTGATCCGCGACGATTCGTCTTGCAGGCCGTAACGAGTACCCGTGACGGTGCTGTTCTCATACCGAGGCGCGATGAGGGTGAAGCGGCCGCGGTCACGAGGCGAATTATCGTCGGCCGCAAGCTGGCTCGAAAAACGCTGTGCATTGTCGTAGAGGCCGCCCGCCGTCTTTTGGTCGTCGGTGGTCCGATCGAGGAACTGCCTGGCCAGTTCGGCACCCGACTCGGCGAAGGCCCTGGCTTGCGACTGGCGGCTGGATGTCTTGGCCGCGCGATGCTCGTTGAGCATCAGTTCGGCAAAGCCAAGGCTCCCCAAAGCCAGCATCGTAACCACGATCAGGACCAAGAGCAGCACTACGCCACGACGCGGCCTTTGAAGGTATTTCATGGGCTGCCCTTTTCCGCATTCACACTCGCATTAGGCAGACTGACAAGCAACGAGTAAACGACTGCGGGCCGACTCTCGTTGTCGAGAACATTAGACATCGATTTCGGTGCTTCGCGGCGGAGGGAAATTGATATCTTCACGGCACCCGGCAGCT
>JANXQG010000458.1 GCA_025356915.1 Planctomycetota bacterium
GGCATGGATCAGTCCGGCGTTAGACAATGACACCTGTTCTGATCTTTGACATCTCGCTTGCGATAGGTTAGCATGGCAGGATACCTGCTAGTGTAGTGTCTCACACAAATTGATATCTATGGCAACCGCTGGAGTCCCGCCTTTAGGCGGCATTTACCGGCTAAAGCCGGGACTCCAACAGATACGGCAATTCGGAGACAGTACACTAGGCAGGTTCCCGCAAATCATCAACCCAACCCCGCATTCCCGCCTCAGTAACCCCAAAGGAGAACCCTTATGTCGGGCAAGACCACGAATCTCTCGCGGCGACAATTTTTAAGCCGTTCCGCCGCAGCCGGCGCAGTGTGCCTGCTGCCGCAAATCATCCCCGCAGCCGTGCTAGGCAAAGATGGCGCGGTGGCCCCTAGCGAGAAAATTATGCTAGGCGCCATCGGCATCGGCAACCGTGGCTCCTACGATCTGGGCTGTTTTTTGCAGGAGCCGGACGTGAGGTTTGTGGCCATTTGCGACGTGAAAGCTGGGCGCCGCAGTGCCGTCAAAAATATGGCCGATGCCAAATATGGCAACAAAGACTGCGCCATGTATCGTGACCTCCGCGAGTTGTTGGCCCGCACCGATATCGATGCAGTCCTGATCGCCACGGGGCCGAACTGGCACGCGACGGCTTCGATCCTGGCGGCCAATGCCGGCAAGGATGTCTATTGCGAGAAGCCCTGCACAAAGACCATTGCGCAGAGCCTGTCACTGGCCGATACTTTCCGCCGCACCGGGCGCGTGTTCCAAGCGGGTACGCAACGGCGTAGCATCCCCCATTTCCTCTTCGCAGTCGAATTGGCCCGCCGCGGAAAGCTCGGCAAGCTTCAAGCGGTTCATGCCCACCCAACCGCGTGGGGAATGGGCATCGAATCGAGCGGCTGGGCACCGGCCCAGCCCGAACCGGCTAAGCAGGACCTGGACTGGGATCTCTATCTTGGCCCAGCGGCCCAGCGGCCGTTCAATCGGAAATTCCTTGCCGGCGGCGAATTCGAGAAGGGCGGGGGAATGGTAGGCGGCGGCGTCCTGGAATGGGGTTCGCACTGCGTGGACCTTTGTCAGTGGGCCGCCGACGCCGACGACACGGCACCGGTGGAATATAACCCGTATGAGCGGGGCCAATCCATCGCCCGTTACGCCAACGGCGTCAAGCTGGTCATTCGCAAGGACGGTTGGCTGCCACTCGGCTCATGTCCGGTGCGGTTTGAGGGAGACACGGGCTGGGTGGAGGCGGGCGACAGCGGCAAGCTGGTGTTGAGTTCACCGGGTTTGCTCGCCGGCAGGAAAGTTGCGGAGATCGGTGGCTTTCCAGCCACCTTCCACATCCGCGATTTCCTCAACGCTGTGAAGTCCCGAGGGCAGCCGCGGGCCAACGCCGACGCAGCCTGTCACTCGCATATTGCCTGCCACGCCGCCAACATCTCCATGTTCTTGAAACGTAAGCTCAGTTACGATCCAAAACAAAACGTGTTTCTTGGCGACGAGGAGGCCAACCGTTTGCGGTCGGAAGCACTGAGGGAGCCGTGGCGGTCGTAGTGCCCATTTACCAACAAATACAAAGGAAACTTCAAAATGACGATCCGACGACATGCTGCTATTTACTTCACCCTCATTGCGGCCGTGGCATCTGCGATGGCCGACCGAACGACTGCGGCTGAAAGCAAGAGCCAGGTCAGCGATCAGGAACAAAAGCTGATTGAGGTGCTCCAATCGAACGCGCCCCCGCAGAACAAGGCCATTCCCTGCAAGCTATTGGCCGTTTATGGTACGAAGAACGCTGTCCCGGCACTCGCGGCACTTCTGACCGACAAGGATCTTGCTTCGTGGGCGAGAATCGCTTTGGAGGTGATTCCCGACCAAGCTGCGGACGAAGCGCTCCGCGAGGCCATGAGCAAAGTGCAGGGCCGGTTGCTGGTGGGTGTAATCAATTCCATCGGCGTCCGTCGCGACGCAAAGGCGACGGACGCCCTGGCGAAACGGCTGAATGACGCCGATGCCGATGTGGCATCCGCCGCAGCCGTCGCCTTGGGCCGTATTGGCGGTGATTCCGCAGCCAAAACGCTCGAACCATTCCTGGCCGGCTCACCGGCCGCGGTCCGCTCAGCGGTCGCTCAGGGCTGCGTGCTATGTGCGGAAAAATATCTGGCCGAAGGAAAGCGGGCAGAGGCCATGAAACTCTACGATATCCTCCGCAGTGCCGACTTGCCAAAGCAGCGAATCCTCGAAGCGATCCGTGGGGCGATCCTTGCCCGGCAGGCGGACGGAGTCCCGCTGTTGGCCGAGCAATTGAAGTCGACCGACAAGGCACTCTTCGGCATCGGATTACGCGTGGCCCGCGAGCTTCCAGGGCCTCAGGTGACCGAGGCGTTGGTGGCCGAACTTGGCAAAGCAACTCCGGACCGACAGGTGCTATTGATCATTGCGTTGGCGGATCGTGGCGATGCCACGATGTCTCCCGCAGTGCTGGAAGTAGCCAAGAGCGGCCCAAACAATGTGCGGACCGCGGCGATCCGCGTGCTCCAACGCCAGGGGGATGCTTCTTGCGTCCCGGTGCTGATCGATGCGGCGATGAACGCGGATGCGGAACTATCGCAAACTGCAGTCACTGCGCTGGCGGGCCTGCCGAGCAAGGAAGTGGATGCCGATCTGGTGACACGCCTGCAAAAAGCGGAGGGGGAAATCCGCACGATTCTCATTGCGGTTGTCGGGCAGCGACGCATCGAGGCGGCCCTTCCGATCCTGCTGAAGGCCGTAGAAGACTCCGATGGGCGAGTTCGTGCCGCGACGCTTTCTGCGTTGGGGTCCATCGTCGGATTGCAAGACCTTCCGGTTTTGATCCAGCGAGCCGTCAAGCCGCAGGATCCACAGGATGCCAAGGCGGCGGAGGACGCGCTGCGTGCCGCCTGTATCCGCATGCCGGATCGGGAAGCCTGTGCGGAGAAACTGACATTGGCCCTGTCTCAGGCCGACATCGCCGCCAAATGCCGCCTCTTGAGCGCCCTTGGTGCAATGGGCGGCGAGAAGGCCCTCCAGGCCGTAGCTGCGGCGGGCAAGGACGCCAGCCCGGAAATCCAAGACGTTGCCAGCCGCGTGCTGGGCGAATGGATGAGCGCGGATGCCAGCCCAGCCCTGTTGGAGATGTCCAAGACGGCAGGTGACGACAAGTACAAGATCCGGGCGATGCGCGGCTATATCCGCATTGCTCGACAGCTCATCCTGCCCGCCGAAGTCCGGCTCGCCATGTTCCGCACGGCGATGGAAGTTGCCAAGCGAAACGAGGAGAAGCAGATTGCCCTGGACATCCTCACCCGGATTCCCTCGGTGGCGACGCTGCAACTCGCGGTTTCCTACCTAAGTGATCCGACGCTGAAGGATGCGGCGGCCGACGCGGCGGTGAAAATCGCCGGTAAGGTCGTTGGTACCGAACCTAAAGTCGTCGCCGAGGCGATGCAGAAGGTAGTCGATTCCGGCATCAGCGGCAACTCCGGCAACCGCGCCAAGCAGATTCTCGAACAAGCCAAGGCCGGCTCGAATCCCCGTTGAAAAGTAAATAAGGCAACGGAAATAGATTCCGTTTTACTCAAAGGCTATCCCCGGAAACTCCCCTCTCCCTTCTGGGAGAGGGGCAGGGGGTGAGGGTGTTGTTGAGGGCTCTTTGTTGTTGGACGTTGGGCATGGTGGTCTTTGTGAATGTGGGGGCCTCGGCTCCGAGGCCGGGACAGCGACAAATGTTGCTGACGATGCGAGCGAGGTCGTTCAGCAGGGTACGGAAAGAATGAACGATGGAATCGTCATCGAGTTGCTTGGTCCGCACCTTCTTTAGGGCCGCCGCCGAACGCTTTGCGGGTGCCACGGGGTCGCGTGAGAGCTTGCTGTCCTGGTTTTCGTCGGCGAAGAGCAGCGGACGCCACGCTTCGATCATGTGCCACTGGACGTAGTAGGCGAGCATGCACAGAAAAATGTGCGCTCTCACCCGGTTCTCGAGACGATGGCGGATGGGTCGAACCATCAAGTCCACGCTTTCGAGGCATCGAAACGCGCGCTCGACGTTGCTGAGTAGCTTGTAGCTGCGGACCATTTGGCCTGCGTCCATCGTCTCAGTCGAGACGCTGCTTCGTACAACGTGGATTCCGTCGAGCGCGGCCTCGGCCGCGACCGCCTCTGGGTTGATTTCAAAGCGGGGCCGGAAATGGTGTCAGAGAAAGCGCCGGTCAAAACCGGCATGGAGTCGCGGATGAAAGAGCCGCACGATAAAGGAGTAGCGAACCCTATCGACCCTGATTCATGCGCCAGCCATGGTAACATGGCGGGTGAAGCGTTGACAAGGGCACACACAGGCCAGCCATTGAGCTCCGAAATCATTTTTTCGGTGTGCCGACCTTGTTCTGACAAGGGGAAGGCAACATCATGAGCGACGCCCATCGCAAGCCGCTCATGGACTCCGCAGAGTCTGAGACCCTGCGCATGCGTGGAAACTCCAAGCACGGGAACCGGGAGACCCTGGAAACTCCCCGCGCCGCAAGGCGCGGGACGGTCCGGAAAGGCATCATGCCGCACATCGGACATGTACGTTCCCAGGGAGTCGGACGGTCCCATCACAAGGTAAACTGGGTGCTCGACGCGGACATTCGCGGGTTCTTTGACAACATCGACCACGAGTGGATGCTGAGGTTTCTGGAGCACCGGATTGCCGATCGACGGATACTGCGCCTGATCCGCAAGTGGCTGAAGGCAGGAGTCTCCGAAGACGGATAATGGTCGAGGACCACGGTAGGCACGCCGCAGGGCTCGGTGATCACGCCTCAAACAAAAAAGGTAGCCGTTCACGGGTCGCCATACCAAAAGCGTATAGTGAACAGTCAATAGCGAAATCGTCGGAGTTTTTGAGGCTGTTAGTGTACAAGGCAAGGTGGCCGTCACACTTCTCGACATGGGGCTGCGGTCGCATAATCAAAAAACGCCGCATTTTCTGGGTGTGAAAACCCGTGAACGCTTACCAAAAAAGCAAGTCGGATTTTCGCACCGGCAAACGCCTGGGCAAGGGCGACCATCTCATCGTCTGGACCAAGCCCGCCAAGCCGGACTGGATGGACCAGGAAACGTATGACCGCATTCCCGAGACCCTCGAACTGCGCGAACTGCGTTATACGGTCGTGGAAAAGGGCCGTCGCACGAAAACCATCACGGTGGTCACCACCTTGACGGACGCC
>JANXQG010000319.1 GCA_025356915.1 Planctomycetota bacterium
CACTTCTGCGTCGGCTCGGTCATCGGGCCGCATCCTTTTCCGCGGATTGTTCGCGACTTCCAGTCGATCATCGGCCGCGAAACCCGGATTCAGAGCATGGAGCAACTCGGTCATTTGCCCAATGTCATCGTGGCTTGCGTAGGCGGAGGGAGCAATGCAGCGGGCATGTTCTATCCGTTTATCGAGGACGCCGAGGTGGAATTGGTCGGCGTCGAGGCGGGCGGACGATCCGAGCGGCCGGGCGATCACGCGGCCACGCTCTCCTTCGGTCGGCCTGGCGTGCTCCATGGGGCGTTCAGCTACGTCTTGCAGGACGACGACGGTCAGACTTCCGACGTGCATAGCGTTTCCGCCGGGTTGGACTATCCCGGCACCGGCCCTGAGCACAGCTATTGGAAAGACACCGGCCGCGTGCGGTACACGTTCGCTCGGGACGACGAAATCCTAGATGCCTTCGATGCCCTGGCTCGCTTGGAAGGCATTTTGCCCGCCTTGGAAAGCTCGCACGCCCTCTGTCGTGCCCTGGAGATTGCCGCTTCGCGGAAGGCCGATGACGTGGTCGTTGTTTGTCTCTCCGGCCGTGGCGATAAGGATGCCGCGGAGATTGCGCGATTACGCAGACTAGAGTTTTAGGTTAAATGACGAAATCCGAATGACGAAATCCGAAATAAATTCAAAATAGGAAGCACGAAGGACCAAAGTTTCATTCGTCATTCGTCATTCGTCATTCGTCATTCGTCATTCGTCATTCGTCATTCGTCATTCGTCATTCGTCATTCGTCATTCGTCATTCGTCATTTGAAATTTGAAATTTGAGATCTGAGATTTGCCATGCCCCTCATTCTCCTCACCATCCCCGGCCTGCGTGAAAAAGACGTCGCTGTCATGCCTCAGCTTCGCGAGATGACTGCGGCTGGCCAGATCGTCAACCTTGTGCCGAGCTTCCCCTGTGTGACCTGTCCGGTACAGGCCAACATGACCACCGGCCGGCTGCCGTCTGCCCATGGCGTGGTAGGCAATGGGCTTTATTGGCGAGAGAAGCAGCAAATCGAGATGTGGACGTCTCCGAACGACTGCATCGAGCGGCCGCAGATTTGGGATATTCTTTCGCACGCCGACCTGACTTCGGCGGTGTGGTTTGCCATGCACAGTTTTGGCGCGGAGGCCGATTACCTCTGCACACCCAAGCCGGTCCATAATCCTGACGGTACGGAGTCGCTTTGGTGCTATACGAGGCCAACGGAACTGTATGGCGAGTTGCGCGACGAACTGGGGCATTTCCCCTTGAAACATTTTTGGGGGCCGCTGGCCAACATCCACTCAACGGCGTGGATTGCCCAATCGGCTGCGATTGCGGCGCAGCGATGGAATCCCGATTTCTTCTGGATCTACCTGCCGCACCTTGACTACGCAGCCCAGAAGCTTGGCCCTGACAGCCCTGCCGCCGTGGCCGCACTCGGCGAGTTGGACGCCGAATTGGGCCGGCTCCACGCGGCCATGCAAGGGAATTACGGCGACGATCTGCTCTGGCTCGTGGCGGGCGAGTATGCCATCACGCCGGTCGATCACGTCGCTTACCCCAATCGCGTGCTCCGCGAGGCTGGGTTGCTGAGTGTCCGAGAGCAGGCCGACGGCGAGTATCTCGACCTGGCCACCAGCCGTGCCTGGGCCTTGGCCGATCATCAGTTCTCACACGTCTACGTGGCCGACGGTGACGCACGGACTATCGAGTTGGCCGCCGGAATCTTTCGCAACCAGCCCGGCATCGCCGAGGTGCTCGTGGGCACTCAGCGCGGCCGTTATGGGCTGGATCATCCTCGCAGCGGCGAGTTGATTCTCGTCTCCTCGCCGAACAGTTGGCAGGCCTACTACTATTGGCTTGCTGATGACAAGGCACCCGGCTTCGCTCGAACCGTCGATATCCATCGCAAGCCGGGCTATGACCCCGTCGAGCTGCACGTTGACATGACCACGCGGAGCATCCCGCTGGATGCCACGCTGATCCGTGGTTCGCATGGAGCTCCCGCAGTCGATCCAACGCAGCACACTGTGCTTCTCGCCTCGAAACCGATCCTACCCGATGGCCCGACGGTGTCGGATACGGACCTGTTCGGGATCGTGATGAAGCAGTTTGGTGTGACGATGGGTGGGGTAGCCTAAGCGTCTCGCTACCTCACCCCTCCAGCCGCTTCTCCATTTCCTTACGGCCCAACGCGAGGGCTTGGCCCAGCTTCTCAGGGAGCTTGCCGCCGGCTTGGGCCATGTCGGGACGGCCGCCGCCTTTGCCGCCGACCAGCGCGGCCGCCTCGCGAATCCATTGCACGCAATCCAGTCCGCGATCGACCAGATCGCGACTCAGCCCGGCGATGAGTAGCACTTTGCCCTCTTCCTGTTTCGTGCCCAAGAGCACCGCCACGGGAGCGACTTTGCGGCGCAACTGGTCGATCAGATCGCGGAGCGATTGCGGGGTGCCGCCGGCCACATCCGCCGCGATGATTTTCACGCCTTGCACTTCGACGGCATCGGCCACGAGATGATCGACTCCCGCGCCGTCGGCCTTCGGTGCGGCCAGTGCCTTCTTCTGCAACTCGCGAACCTGCTTTGAGAGGGCTTCGACCCGATCGGGCAAATCCTCGACCGCCGCGCGGATCGTCAACGCAATCCGCCGCAGCAGGGCTTCATCTCGCTGCACCCGCTCGACGGCCGCCAGACCGGTCAAGGCCGTGATCCTGCGAATGCCCTTGGCGATGCTCTCTTCGCCGATGATCTTCATCAGGCCCGTCTCCGCCGTGTTGACCAGATGCGTGCCGCCACAGAGTTCCTTGCTGTATTCTCCCATCGAGACGACGCGGACGATGTCGGGATACTTTTCTCCGAACAGCATCGTCGCACCGAGCTTTTGGGCATCTTCCTTCGGCATGAGTGCCGATTGGACTGGCACGGCCTCCATCGCCCGGGCGTTGACATCGGTCTCGATCGTGACGAGCTGCTCGTCCGAAAGGGCCTGGTCGAAGTTGAAGTCGAAGCGGAGCAGGTCGGCCTCGACCTTGGAACCCTTTTGGTGCGTCTGCGTACCGAGCGTCTTCTGCAATGCGTATTGCAGCAGGTGCGTGGCCGAGTGAGCGCGGCGAATGGCCTGCCGCCGCTGCGAATCGACGGTTGCCTTGACCGGGTCTTTGTACTCGATCTTACCCTCGCGAAGATGACCGACATGCAAAATGAAATCGTCCTCGATCCGCGTATCGATTACTTCAAAGCGGCCCTTAGGGCCGACGATCCAGCCGGTGTCGCCAACTTGTCCGCCCATTTCCGCGTAGAACGACGTGCGATCGAGCACGATCACCGAGGGCAGCTTGCTTTCGAGGTTATCGAGCTTATAGGAAAGCTCGTTGTTGACAAGCAACCCCATCACCAGGGCCTCGGCCGATTCAAATTCATAACCCACGAACTCGCTCGATTGCAGCGTCTCGCGGATCTTATCGAGCGGCCCTTGCTTGAACAATTCTTTCCGCTGCCCGGCACCGGAAGCCTCTTCGTGCTTCTGTAGGGCCTTCTTATAACCGTCCCAGTCGAGTTCCATGCCGCGTTCCACGGCCAGCGTCTCGGTCAGTTCCGGCGGGAAGCCGTAGGTCTGCAAGAGGTTGAAGGTCTCGCGGCCGGAGACCGTCTTCGAGTTCGCCCTCCGCGTCTCTTCAAAGAGCCGCTCCACCCGTGGCATGCCGGCGTTGATCACCTCGAAGAACTGGCTTTCCTCATTCCGCAGACCTTGGGCCACACGCTCGACCGTCTCCTGCAACTCCGGGTAGGGGCTTTTCATCATATCGGCCACGACCTTCGGCAGTTGGTAGAGAAATGCCTCATGGATACCCATCTGATAGCCATCCAACACGGCCCGACGGATCAGCTTGCGGACGACATAGCCTTGCTTTTCGTTGTCGGGATAGACGTTCTCGTGGATGGCGAACGAACAGGCCCGCACATGGTCGGTAATGCGGCGGAGGCGGCGGCCGTTGTCTTTGTCAAGGTCGCTGTCGCTTTCTGGCTTGTACTTCACATGGCAGACCTCGCCGGCCGCTTCGACCAGCGGACGGAGAATGTCGATGTGGTAGTTCGTCTCGACGCCTTGCAGCACGGAGGCCATCCGTTCAAAACCCATGCCTGTGTCGATATTCTTGCTCGGCAGCGGACGCAGGTTGTTCGGTGGGGAGCCAACGCGATTGAACTGCGTGAAGACTAGGTTCCAGACCTCGACCGATCCGCGGGGCGTGGTGACGTAGATTTCGCTACAAGGCCCGCAGACGCCGTCAGGCCCCACGCTTGGGGCACTGGCCGGCCAAAAGTTTTCGTCCTCGTCCAGTCGCTTCAGGCGATCGGGCGGCAGCTTGACCTCGTTGAGCCAGATATTGGCCGCTTCGTCGTCGTCCAGGTAGATTGTTGCCAAAAGTCGGTCGGGATCGACACCCAACCACTGCTTGCTGGTCAAAAATTCCCATGCCCAGAGGATTGCTTCGCGTTTGAAGTAGTCGCCAAAGCTGAAGTTCCCCAGCATTTCGAAGAACGTATGGTGGTAGGCCGTGCGGCCGACGTTATCGATGTCACCCGTGCGGAGGCATTTTTGACAGGTCGTCGCCCGCGTGAAGTCAAGCTTGCAGCGGCCCAGGAAGTTGTCCTTGAACTGGTTCATGCCGGCCGGTGTGAACAGGACGGAGGGATCCCAGCGAGGCACCAGTACGTCACTGGGCCGGCGAATACAACCTTTGGACTCGAAGAACGACAGGTATTTTTCCCGCAATTCGTCGCTTTTCATGGGGATTCCCTAACGCAACCTAGGAATTAACGCCACAAACATCCCAGAATCCCAGGTTGCATTTGGGATTCCGAGAATCATCACCCGGCGCGGAGGATATAAGGTTATCAGAATCCCTTATCATAGCGGGAGATGCGGCACGTGAAAAGACGGCTTGCCCTATCCCACGGCATCGCCTTGATCCAAAGCGAGAACAGACGACGAAACCCGTTCAGAACGATGCAACCATCGAACCACCTTCCGTGAACAAAATTCCTTCCCTAACCGCTCCATTACGGTCTCCATGTCCAACGTAAGAGGCCCCACGCGGTTCGCAAATAAAGACTTTGGAACTTTCCTGGATTCTGTGTCCGCCCTGCCGGCAAGTCAATCGTAGGAGAACTGCAAAGTCCAACGCGAAGGGGTCAGGTCCATGTTTTCGGGCAAGTATCTCGGGTGAATTTCATCCGTTCGCGCCGAAAAATGGACCGGACCCCGGACTTTGCAGTTCTCCCGGTCAATCGAGCATTTGAAATGGGTGACCATCCAGATTTTTGGCGGGCTGCCGCCCGATTTGTCGAGCTCCTTCTGTAACCATCCCCGACACAACGGAGCCCAAACCATGAAGTCTTTGATTGTCCTAACTCTTTTTGCCCTTTTGCTTGTCGCTTTTAGCGTCCAGGGCAGAGCGGCCGATACCGAGAAGCCGGTGCCGTCGATCATCAATTCGCTTGAAATGCGACTGGTCAAGGTTTCCGCGGGAGCGTTCATGATGGGTAACCATGAGGCGTCGGAAGAGATGTCCAAGTCGTTTCCCCAGTACGAGGCGGAGCGATTCCAACTCGACGATGAATATCCCGTACATAAGGTGCGCATTACTCACGCCTTCTACATGGGCGCCTATGCAGTGACGGTCGGCGAGTTCCGCAAGTTCGTGGACGCTACACGGTATACCACCGACGCTGAGCGGAATGACGACATTTCCAGTCCGCCGGGCAGCGACAACAAACGCAGCGGCTACGGCGGCTACGGCTACAACCGCGAGACCGGAAAGCTCGATGAGCAGCGCAACCCAAAGGTCAACTGGCGCGAAGTGGGCTTCCCTCAGACTGACCGGCACCCCGTGACAAACGTCAGTTGGAACGACGCCGTGGCCTTCTGCAAGTGGCTCGGCAGCAAGGAAAAAAAGACCTACCGCCTTCCCACCGAGGCCGAATGGGAATACGCCTGTCGCGCCGGAAGCACCACGCGTTTCTCTTGCGGCGACGATCCCGAGTTGCTGGTGACGATTGCCAACAGTTATGACCAGTCAACGGCCAAAGTCGATCCGGAGTGGAGCAAGTTTGCATTGAAGGGCAACGATGGTTTTGTGTTTACGGCTCCGGTGGGTAGTTTTGCGCCGAACAAGTTCGGTTTGCACGACATGCACGGCAACGTCTGGCAGTGGGTCTCCGACCGGTACGGTGCGGACTATTATGCCCATGCACCGGTGGACGATCCGCAAGGTCCGGCGACGGGCGGCAAGCGGGTCCGCCGGGGCGGGGGGTGGGCCACGTGGGCCTTCTATTGCCGCTCTTCGTTCCGTAACTTTAACACGCCGCAAAGCCGGTATTTCAATCTGGGCTTCCGCGTCGTGCTGGAAGACCGCTGATGAAACCTAGCGCATTAGCAATAGTTGCCGGTTGTGTTGTTGCCATGGCCATCGCGGCTGGTTCGGCCCGTGCTGCCGACCGTCCGCCTGATGTAAGCCAAGGCACGTGTGTCGTCATCGGAGGCGGCTTGCGGCGCGACAACGCGGCCGTCTATCGGCGGCTGATCGAGGCGGCCGGCGGCGTGCAGCGATGTCGCTTCGCCGTTTTTCCGACGGCTAGCGACGGCATCGGCGGTGCTCGGCGTTTTACCGACACCTTGGCTTGCTATGGCGTGCCACCGAACCAGATTGCGATCATCGACCTATTCCCGGAAAATGCAGCCAGGACGGCGTTCGATCCGGCGATCATCGAACGGATTCACAATTGTAATGCGGCCTATTTTGCCGGCGGCGATCAGCTTCGCATCACCGAAGCCTTGCTGAAATCCGACGGTAGCGACACGCCCGCCCTGGCGTCCCTACGCGCCATGTTCCGCCGCGGGGGATTGATCGCCGGCAGCAGTGCCGGGGCCGCCGTGCAAAGCCCGATCATGATCTCTTCCTCTGGTCAACCGGCCGGCACCCTCGACGAAGGCATGGACTCGCTTGACCTGGGACTCACCACGGACCCGCTCCGCAGCGGTCTCTTGGTCACTCAGGGACTGAGCTTCATTCAAGACGGAGTGATCGATCAGCATTTTAACCAACTACGGGGACGGCTCGGGCGACTCGCCCGAGTGACGGCCGAACGTCGAGTCCGCTTCGGCTTTGGAGTGGATGAGAACACGGCCATGATCCTCTTGCCCGACGGCGGCCTGGAAGTCGTTGGCGCTGGCTGCGTGACGGTTTTAGACGCTACCGCCGCCCGGTGCGAAGACGGTCCCCTTGGCTGCCACATCACAGGCATTCGCCTTGCCTGCCTTCAGACGGGAGATCGGTACGACCGGAATACAAGCACGATCCGGCCGAATCCGGTGAAGGAACCGGTGACTCCCGGCAGCGAGTGGCTGGACGGCAATCACCTGATCTCCGACATCGGGGCGGCCGGGGCGGTTCCCTATGCGCTGTTCAGTGGACTTGCGGCCAACACCAGCCACAAACAGGTGGGGACGATGTTGCGATACACTCGCACCTTCCCACATGGTTATCGCTTCACGTTCCACAAGACCGCGGCAACGCACGCTTGGGTTGGTCACCTCGATGACGTTACCGCCCGGGCTATCGAGGGCGTCGAACTTACGATCGAGCCTGTTGTCGGTGCGCTGCTGCCGCCAGCTTCGGCCCTGCCGGTCGATATTCCTTCGGGTGCCGCGGGCATGGCCTGTCAGGCAGTCTGGTTCCGCGGGCTGTTGTTGGCCGACGACCATCGGCGATTCCGCCCGGATGCACCCTTGACACGGGCCGATCTAGCCACGGCACTGGCCGGCGCCGTGCATCTTGTGCCGCCCGCTGGCCAACCGCGGCTTCCGCTGGATGTCTCGGAGACTGCACCGTGGGCCGATGACATCGCCAAGGTTCTGGAGGCAAGATTCCTGGAGATGGACTCCGAGGGCCTGTATCGTCCCACGGATTTCGTGCCGCGCCACCTCGCAGCCGTCGCGCTGGCCCGAGCGTGGTCGCTGGGTCGCTGCGAGAAACTGTCGTCGGAACCGGTTGCGCTCGCCGACCTCGCAGAGGTGCCGCAGTCAGCCAACACGTCGGTCTTCGCGGTGATTCGCGCCGGGTTGCTGTCGCCCAAACAGGGGCATTTCCACCCATTGCAGCCCGTAACGCGCGCTGAAGCGGCAGAAGCCATTTGTCGGCTGATCGGCCTATCGTGGCAAGAGAGGAACCGTTGAAGCTGCCGCTTTCTTCTTGACTTCACCGCTTTCCGGAATATACTCGGTTCTGTCGGTGAGGATATTGGATTTCTCATTCATTTTTATATCTCGGCCGAGTGTCATTCATGGGTTCTGCTTTCTTTCGAATGTTGCTCTGGGTAACGTTGATAAGTGCGAGCACGGGGCGATTCTGTGGATTGAGGGCCTACGCCGAGGAAAACCCGTTTGGTTTTCCAGAACCGACAAGTGCTCAAAAACTCGGATCGGTCATGCTGCATGGTGGCGGCGGGGGAGTTGACGAATACGTACGACAAGAGTTTCTCCGATTGGCAGGTGGCAAGACGGCTCGCGTACTTCTACTTCCGTCGGATGAGGAGCAGCGCAGGCCAGGCGAAAAACTTGAGGCGTATGAGGAGAAGCTCGGTCGCCCCGGTGTTTACGGGAGGTGGCGGGAATTGTGTCGCGACAATGATGCCCATTTTCAGTTTCTTCACTGGGATTGCCCCGAAGATCCCGACCATTCACGATTCTTTTCCGCTTTGGAGGAAGCTAGCGGAATTTGGATTCCGGCTGAGGATCAAGAGTGGGTTATCAGGCGTTTTGCGGGTGATCCGCTCAAACCGACTCGGTTCCAGTTGGCACTGCGCAACCTCGTGGCTCGCGGTGGAGTCGTGGGGGCATCGGGTGGTGGAATGGCGAGCCTTTCTGAAACCGTCATCGTCGGAAATCTCGCCGACGCGGAAGCTGGTTGGACACGGGCCCGACTGGCGTTTGGTCTAGGGCTCTTTCAAGGAACATTGCTGGATCAGAACTTTAACGTCTGGTCTGGACGAGTCGAACGCCTGACCGACGCGTTGAGGAACGGGCCGCGACTCGATCGAGTTGCGAGAAAGCCGGGCGTGCAGCGGCGGACGATTGGGCTAGGTGTTGATCGTCAAACCGTCGCCATTGTCAGCGGCAGCACGATTCGAGCGATTGGAGAGCGCAATGTTCACCTGTTTGTGCAGGGCAACGACGGCAGAACCCTCGCGTGGTATCGCCTTGCGGCTGGAGATAAACCATTCGTGCTTACAACCGCTTCCGCCCGAGAACCCGCTGTTCCCCACTCGGCAAAAACTGACGTCGCGGAAAACCCCTTCGGCGCACCTCCTGGAAGGGGAACCGTTGTCTTGCACGGTGGGAGAAATACCGCCGAGATGTACAACTTGTTTCCGCGACTTACCGGGAAAGTGCATCCGACGCTCATGCACTGTCCGTCGGCTAGCAGCAGTTACCGCCGGATGTCGAACGAGGAGTTGATGGCTAGCGACCTTGCCACACTGTGGAAGACAGACGCGGTCCAGAGCCTTCGCTTTATCAATGCGGATAAACCGGATCGAGCTGAGCAGCCCGAATTCTGCGATCTTCTGGATGCTGCCGATGCCTTTTGGATCATGGGAGGCGATCAAAGTAACCTGACGGCGCTCTATGTCAATCCGGTGCAACCGACGCTCTTCCAGCGGAAGGTGCGGAATATCGTGGAACGCGGCGGCGTCGTTGGTGGCTCATCCGCCGGATGTGCTGCCCTGTCGGATGTGATGATTGTTGGAACCGTCGCCAACGACGGCCGCGGTCCCGCCCGAGCGGAGCTTTCGCGGGGCCTTGGGGTCCTCTCGAACGTGGTGGCCGAGCAGCATTTCGATGCGCGCCATGGACGTATCGAACGGTTTGCAGAACTGTTGCGAAACAAGCAGCAACTTGCAAATGTGTCGCCTGGCTGCGATCCGGGGCAGATGGTTGGTCTAGCGGTGGAGGAGAGCACCGCTCTGATAGTCCGAGGAAATCGATTAACCGTTGCAGGGAAGAATAAAGCACACGTCTTTCTGAAATCAGCCGCCCATGATGCTTTGATGTGGCACACTCTCGCATCGGGCGACATCGGCACGGTCCGCACCACCCCAGACGGCTTGCATCAACTTCATTTCGAGGAATGGAGCGTCGCAGACTAAAGGGACTTGCGTGATTCCCGGAGGTTCGGGGAAACGCGTTACTGTAGCTGTAGGGTGGACTGAGTGAAACGAGTCCCACCATCCGCCGCGTCTCTCATGGTGGGACTCGTTTCACTCGGCCCCATACGAACCAACTTAAGGAATTCACTCGTTCCATCCCACAATGTGTCCGGTGCCTCGAAGCTGGAAACTCGTGCCCATTCATTTCCTACGCCAACGGCGTTATGTCCTCTAGCCCAGGGTCGCCGCGCAGCGGCTACCCTGGGAAACGGTATCCGTGAAACCTTCTACGCCAACGGCGTTGTGTC
>JANXQG010000330.1 GCA_025356915.1 Planctomycetota bacterium
ACCAACTGCGTAAACTTGCCGCTGTTTTCGAGCAGCGAAAAAAGCGGTTGCAGACGGTAGAAGTATTCGCGGGCGGCCGTGTAGTTCTGGCATTGAAGCAGCTCATGCAATCGGACATGCTCGGTTGCGCAAATGTTGGCAATTCCCGCCACCCAGCCGACTGCGCCCAGCACGAAGCTCTCCAGCACCACGGAGTCGCAACCACAGAAGACCCGTAAGCGGTCGCCGCAGCGGTGGATGATCTCACTCATCCGAGCCGTTTCACCGGTGCTTTCCTTGACGTAGCGGACATTCTTCAGTTCGGCGAGCCGTTCGAGGTCTTCTGGCTTCATGTCGACGCCGGTCCGGCCTGGATAATTGTAAAGCATAATCGGGATGCCGATGGCCCGATCCACCAGCCGAATATGTTCCAGCAATTCGTCGGGGCGCGGCAGCGAATAGTACGGCGGGGCGACCAGCACGCCGGCCGCACCTAGGGCCTCGGCCTCGCGGCTGTATCGCACGACCTCGCGGGTTGCGCCCGCGTTGACACCCGCCACTACGGGCACGCGTCCAGCGGCCGCTTGGATCACCGTTTTGAGCACGTCGTGACGTTCCTGCGGATTTAATGCATAAAACTCACCCGTGCTGCCCAGGGGGATCAAACCGTGAACGCCTGCACCGATCAGATACTCCACCAAGGCTTCGAGCTTGGTGAAGTCAACTTCCTCCGTGGGTGTCATCGGCGTGAGCATAGCGGGGAATACCCCGCGAAAAACGGTTGTCATTCTATTTCTCCCCAGTTGGTGTCAATGCAGACACGTTTGCCAAGCATCCTTCTCTTCATTATTGGGAACTTGGTTCGTTTTGTCGAGACCAGGAGGGAAACTGCAAAGTCGGTACTCGAATCGATTGCATACCCAATTCCCATAGAGTACAATCCGGCTTTGGTATACTGGATAAGCTATGCTGTCCGCGGTTGTGATTGTCCCAATCCATACTAACCCGAAGCGCAAGCGAGGCAACGACTTAGCAACCTCGCTCGCGCTTCGAGTTAGTGTCAGTCTCAACCGCGAGCAGTATATCTCGTTTCGCTTGTAGTCTGGAAAACCGCAGGAAAATTGCATGAAGACAATGAAGGCTTTGGTCAAAAACAAACGCGAGGAAGGCCTCTGGCTCGAAGAGGTATCCGTGCCCGAACCGGGTATCAACGACGTGCTGATCGAAATCCTCCGCACGGGCATCTGCGGCACCGACGTCCATATTTATAACTGGGACGCCTGGGCACAAAAGACGGTGCCGGTGCCGCTGGTCGTCGGGCACGAGTTCGTCGGCCGCATCGTCGAGGCTGGCAGCAACGTCAAGGACTTCCATCCGGGCGACATTGTCAGCGGTGAAGGCCATGTGGTCTGCGGCCGTTGTCGCAACTGTCTGGCCGGCCGACGTCATCTATGCAAGGACACGCAAGGCATCGGCGTCAACCGCCCAGGGGCTTTTGCTGAGTTCCTCTCTCTGCCGATGACCAATGTTTGGGTCCACGATCCGTCGCTCCCCCGAGACTTGCAGTCGATTTTCGATCCCTTCGGGAACGCGGTCCATACGGCCCTGCAATTCCCCGTGCTGGGCGAGGATGTACTCGTGACCGGCGCAGGCCCGATCGGCATCATGGCCGCCGCGGTGGCCCGACATGCTGGGGCACG
>JANXQG010000347.1 GCA_025356915.1 Planctomycetota bacterium
TGATGCGCCGGTCCTAAGTGCAACATCCGTGCCAGACGGGCCAATGGTTAATGGACTAACAGTGCAGTACAATTATGGCTGGAATGGTGAAGCTTGAGATAGAGAACCTCGGACTTCGCAGGAGAGGCGTTGCCAGTTATCCGAGGGATGTACAAACGGCCATGTTTTTCTTGGCAAGGAGCCAAAGTGATACCGAAAAACGGAGGGTTGACCGCCCGATTCCCGCGAAGGTTCCTCACGTTCACCGTGATCCTCACCGGGAGCGTGTTCGTATGGCTCGGGTGGGGCGCCTACCATTCTTTTCGTGCGATGGAAACAACCTGGCAGCGGGATTTCAGGATCGAGAAACTGCGGAGCACGATCATCCATCTCGACGAAGTGCTAACCATGTCCGCGCGCATGACGGTAGCCACCGGGGAACGGCGTTGGGAAGAAAGATACCGCTACCACGAACCCAAACTGGAAGCCGCCATCAAAGAGGCCGTGAGCCTGTCACCCGACGTGGCCGATAGCGAGGCAACCGCACAGACCGATATGGCCAATATCAAACTGGTGGAGATGGAGAACCAAGCCTTTGCCTTGGTTCGGCAAGGCCACTTGCCGGAAGCACGGTCCGTGCTCTCCAGCAGGGAATACGAAACGCAGAAGCGTTTGTACACAGAGGGGATGACGCGCTTGGCCGACCTTCTCAACGCGACCGCTGGAGCCGGGTTGCAGGCAGAGCAGAAAAGGGCTTTCCTGAGTGTCGTGCCTGCTGCCATCGTCATTTCCGCGTTACTGGTTGCATGGTTGATCGTTTTGCGAACCATGCGGCACTGGCAGATTGCACTGCTGGCGAACAACCGACAACTGGCCCAACAGGCCGATGAGTTGGTGGCTTTGGCGTCCTTTCCACTCCTCAATCCGCAGCCGATTGTGGAGGCAGACCTGGAGGGCCGGGTGTGCTTTGTCAACCCGGCAGCACAGCGGCTGTTTCCCGACATCGAGGATCGAGGATCGGAACACCCCTGGCTGGCCAACTGGCAGACGCTGGCCACGGCGTGCCGTCAGGGGTCTGCGGACTTGCCGCCACGCGAAGTGGTGGTGGGCGACCGTTGGTATCACCAGACGATTTACTTCGTGTCCCACACTGGGCGGTTCCGGACGTATGGGCTGGACATCACCGACCGCAAACGCGTCGAGGAAGCTTTGCACAGGGAGCAGCAGTTTCTCGAAGCCGTGCTCGACGGTATTGAAGTGGGTATTGTCGCCTGCGATGCCAAGGGTGTCCTCACGTTGTTTAATCGCGCGACACGGGAGTTTCACGGACTTCCGCAAGAGCCCCTTCCCTCCGAACAGTGGGCGGAGCACTACGACCTCTATCTAGCGGATGGGAAAACGCGGATGCGAACCGAAGAAGTTCCGCTATTTCGCGCACTTCACGGCGAACGTCTCCATGACGTGGAAATGGTGATTGCACCCAGACATGGACCCGCGCGGACCATCCTGGCCAGCGCGCAACCATTGCATGACTTCGGCGGGCAAACGACCGGGGCGGTGGCGGTGATGCACGATATTACGGAACGCAAGCGGGCAGAAGAGAAGGTTCACCAGGCACATGATGAGTTGGAAATCCGCGTTCGGGAGCGAACGGTCGAACTAGCTCAGGCGAATGTTCAGTTATCCCACGCCAAAGACGTTGCTGAAGTCGCCAGCCTAGCCAAAAGTACGTTCCTGGCCAACATGAGCCACGAGATCCGTACACCTCTCAACGCAGTCATCGGCATGACGGAACTCGTGCTGAAGAGCCAGTTGTCTGCCCAGCAGCGGGAGTTCCTCCAAACGGTCAGGGACTCGGGCGAGGCTTTGCTGTCGGTAGTCAACGACATCCTTGATTTTTCAAAGATTGAAGCGAGTAAACTCACGCTCGATTGCAGTCCGTTCGACCTGCGGGAAAGTCTTGGCGATACGATGAAGTCGTTTGCCATTCGAGCGCACCAGCAAGGACTGGAGTTGGCCTGCTTCATCCATCCCGAAGTGCCCCGCATCGTGGTTGGCGACTATAACCGGCTTCGCCAGATCATCGTCAACCTCGTCGGTAACGCCATCAAGTTCACGGATGCCGGGGAGGTGAGCCTTGAAGTGACACTGGAATCTTGCTCGGAAAAGGATGTGGGATTGCACTTCGTCGTCGCTGACACGGGGATTGGCATCCCGCGGGAGAAACAGTCGGCCATCTTTGACATGTTTGAGCAGGCGGACGCATCGACGACGCGCCGTCACGGTGGCACGGGCCTGGGCCTGGCCATCGCCTCACGACTGGCTGGTCTCATGGGAGGCAATATCCGCGTGGAAAGTGAAGTCGGCCAGGGAAGCCGATTCCACTTTACTATTTGCCTCGATCTGGCTGATAGCGAGCCTTCTGGATCCCTGTCCACGGAACCGGCGATTCTTCATGGGATGCGGGTGCTCGTTGTCGATGATAACGCCACGAACCGTCGCATCCTTGACGAGATCCTCCGCAGTTGGCGCATGGTGCCTAACGCTGCGCCGTGCGCAGCGGAGGCCATCACATTGCTGCTGGAGGCTCAGGACAACGGCGAACCCTATCGCCTGGTCCTCACCGACGCCCATATGCCCCGAGTGGACGGGTTCATGCTGGCCGCGCAGATCAAGCGAGACCCTACGATGGGCAGCACGGTCGTTATGATGCTGACCTCGGGAGACCGTCCAGAGGACATGCAACGATGCGAAGAACTGGGAATCTCCGCATATCTGCTCAAGCCGATCAAACAATCGGAACTCCTCGAAGCCATTGAACTGGCCCTCGGCATCTCGGTTCCCAAAGAGGAATTGCTCGCGACTGCGGCAGAGCCGAAGCAAGTACAGAGTCTGCAAATCCTGTTGGTAGAAGACAGCCTCGTCAATCAAAAACTGGCCGTGGCGTTGCTCGAAGGACAAGGCCACAAGATCACCGTGGTCAACAACGGCCGAGAGGCGATTGCGGCCTTACAAGCAGAGAAGTTCGATATGGTCTTGATGGACGTACAAATGCCGGAGATGGACGGGTTGGAGGCCACCGAGAAAATCCGGGCGATGGAACAGCACACCGGCACGCACATCCCAATCGTTGCGATGACTGCCCACTCGCTCATGGGCGACCGTGAGCGATGCCTGGCAGCAGGGATGGACGGATACATTGCCAAACCGATTCATGTCGCCGAGCTGTTCAATGTGATTGATGGATTGTTTGCCGTTTCCGCGGAGCTTGCGGAACAGACTGTTTCTGAAATGGCCGAGGAAAAAAATGTGAACTGGCATGAAGCCCTCCAGGCGGTGAGGGGCAACGCTCAGCTCTTGAAAACGGTGGTGGAGGCTGCGCTGGAGGAAATCCCCCGTTTGATGGCGGCAATTCGCCAGGCTATTACCAACTCCGATACCACGGTGCTGCGGTTGTCCGCTCATACCCTCAAAGCATCGCTTCGTTACTTCGGAAAGAGCGTGGCCCACGAGGAGGTACTCCGGTTGGAAAGGATGGGGCAGGATCGGAACCTGGCCGAATCCCAGGAATCTCTGGCTGCACTGGAACCGGAGATCCAGCGGATCATTCAGGTCTTGCAGGAATATCTGCAAAGGAATCTCGGTTCCATTCCCCCCGAAGTTGCGGTAGAATAGGAACGCAGGCGAGGGAAATATCAAC
>JANXQG010000350.1 GCA_025356915.1 Planctomycetota bacterium
GCGGCCGCCTTCTCGATCGCCGCAATGGCCGCCTTCCCTTGGGCGGCCAGCTTTCCACACGCCGCCTCACGCGTGTTATAATCCGCTGCGTCAAGCTGCTCAATCAGTTGCTCGATGGATTCGCTGGCAACTGCCGTGACGTTCTCCTTGGGGGCAGGAACCGTTTCGCCTGCCATACCCAACCTGGTGAGCAGAGCCAAAGAACCTACTCCAACTAGCCAAAGCCCTTTGCCAAGTGACATGATTCAAATACTCCCGCAAGAAACAAATGTGGATTTGGATTGTACAATACGCCCGAGCCATTCCCTCATGTTACCGCAAAATCTGAAATCTTGCTATTGCAACAAAGGACGTGAATTTTTGGACAGGCTCATTCGTCCTCATAAGAGGTGTACGAAATACATGCATATAGGCTGTTTCGTCGGGATCGCTTGATCGTGCCTCTTGTTTCCAGTAGAATTTTGGCTTAAGCAAGAAAGCAAAATATGATCATTCTCGTGCCGGTCGTTGCACTGTTTTTTGGGTTGGTGGATTCATCGAGTCTGACCGCAACCGCGCCCACAGCTCCCCAACCAGCCCCATTGGTGAACCGAGTTCCCGCACCAGTCGGCCAAGGAATGCCGGTTTTTGACGACATCATGAACGAGGCCCTCAAAGCTCGGGGAATTCCCGGCGGCGCCTTGGCGATTGCTAAAGACGGCAAGTTGATCGTTGCCCGAGGTTACGGTTTGGCCAACGTCCAAACCCGCGAGCCTGTGACCCTTGAAACACTCTTCTGTACCGCTACCATCACCAGGACGATCACGGCCGCTGCGGTGCTTTGCCTAGTTGATCAAGGGAAGCTTTCGCTCGACGATGCGATTTATCCTCTGTTGGGCAAGCCGCGTCCACTGGGCCGGCCGGCAATCGATCCCCTGGTCGAGAAGATCACCGTGAGGCAGTTACTTCTGCACGCGGGCGGTTGGAGTACGAAGTACCGTAGCGATGTGCTCCGTCAGACGCAGAAGATATCCAAGGCTGCCACGGAAAAGTTGCCACTTTCTGCCGATACGGTGTTGCGTTATGGTCTGAGCCAGCGACTGGATTTCGTGCCGGGCACCGAAATTCATTACTCGAATTTTGGCTACTTTTTGGCCAAGATGGTCGTCCAGCGCTCTGCTCGCCAGCCGTATGAAACCTATGTTCGGCAGCAGGTTCTTCGGCCCATGGGCATCAGCGAGATGCGGATGGAGCAGCTTGCCCCAGCCTATGCAGCCCGCGAAGCCCATCGCTACGGCTCAGGCGGCCGAGAGCTGCCGGGTGGCCGCGAATCCATTGCCGCTCCGGCCGGAAACTGGCTCGCTTCGGTTGTTGATCTAGCCCGCTTTCTCACTGCCGTCAGTGATACCCGCGGCAAACCGTTTCTCAGTTCCGCGATGCGGCATCAGATGCTCTCCTCGCCGCCTTCGCCGATAACACCGCGTCGCAGCGGTTCGCACATCGGTCTGGGTTGGGACTCAGTTACCAAAGATCCCCGCGGAATTCAATTTCATAAGAGTGGCTTGGTAGCGGGTGGGCGTGCCTATATCGAGCATCGCCCCGATGGCATCGATTGGGTTCTGCTGTTGAATTCGGAAGGGCAAGCACAGGATCAGCCGCCTGCCGCCGGCCAAATTATTGACAAGATCCGCCAAGCGATCGATGCGACCCGCGTCTGGCCCGATCGCAATTTCTTTGAAAGCCCTGCCATAGTCCCCGGCGTGCAACAAAAGTCCACAGGCTCAGTGGTGTTGTAGACTGTCCGCGGTTGAGATTGTCCTAATCCATACCAGCCTGAAGCGCAAGCGAGGCAACGACTTAGCAACCTCGCTCGCACTTCGGGTTAGTATCAGTCTCAACCGCGAGCAGTATAGACTCCGCTTGGATCAGGACCGCCGATCCGCCTGCGGCACGTAGGGTGGCAGCTTCTTCTGGGCATAAATCGGCTGGAAGCGAGCTAGCCGCTGTCGTCCATCGAGGACCGGCAGGCTGATCATGTCGTTACCGATCAGCGGGCGGGCGTAACGGACGAAATCGTCGGTTACATCGCAGCCGCTCGGTGCAATCCACGCAGCAGGGAAAGTTCGTTCGCTGTTAGCCACTTCGGTCAGGGATACTTTGTCGTACCGAACCGAGTAAACGCAGCCGGGGTTCCGCAGGATCGTGGCCATGGTGCCGCTTTGGCCCGTGGCGGCAAGTTGTAGTGCCGTCTGCCCTAAGG
>JANXQG010000354.1 GCA_025356915.1 Planctomycetota bacterium
CTCCTAACTCCTAACTTCTAGCTCCCCCTCTCGCCCCCTCGCCGTTTGGCCCGCGCTAAAAACGCGGCTCCGACGAGAACGACTAGAAGATGAACGGAAATAATTTCAAACGGCAGGAGGTAACCGACCGGTTTCTTCGCATCGCTCGATGATTGACCAACCTTGTCGGTACGGATACCGACCAGGCCGGCGCCCAATTGAGTCGTCGTGGGATTGGCAGCGGCGGCTTCCACGGCGGCCGGAGTTGGTTCCAATATCGGCCGAACCTGGCCGACCGTCTGTAACAATACGGCCAGCAGCGATCCACCGGTCAGCAGGGCCAAAATCCATTGCCCGCCGCTGCTTTGCATCGAGACAAACGGCCCCCGCGCAGTGAGCATGACGCCGAAGATCAGCAGCACGACGGTGCCGCCGACATAAAGCATAAGTTGCATGGCCCCCAGGAACTGGGCACCGGAGAGGAAAAATAGTCCCGCCACTCCGCACAGCGAGGCGACTAGGTACGAGGCCATGCGCACGATGTTGTTTGACACGACCACGGCGACGGCGAAGACGCATGTCACCAAGGCAAAAAAGAGGAAGAAGAAGCTGTCCCAGTGAATGGCCGACATGGCTAGCAAGCCCCCTCTCGGGAAGGGGGGGAAATTGAGAATTGAAAATTGGAAGACTGAGGGTGCTGAGACAATAGCGGACTCGCGAGTCCCTCCCTAATTTGTAATTTGCAATTTGCAATTTGCAATTTACGATCCCTTTCCGTCCGTTGGTTCTGCTTCGTCGGCGACTCGACCGGTTTGCTGGGGTGCGAAAGCCCGCCACGCAGAATGAAAATCGAGACCATCGTACCGACGAGCATGATCGAGGCCAGCGGCACGCAGTATTTCAGGCAGGTGGTCATGACTTGGTCGATGCGGAGCCGGGGGAGTGTCCAACGAAGCCACATCATGAAGATCACGCCCAAAACACCTTTTGCGATCAGGTTGCACATGCCAAGGAAGTTACCGCAGAAGGCGGCGATGTCGCCGTGATCCGGAGTCAGTCTCAGCATGGTTGCGATGGGAATTGGCCCATTCCAACCGCCGCAGAAAAGAAGTGCGCCTAACAGGGCCAAAAGGAACATGGCTGAATACTCGGCCATGAAAAACATCGCCCAGCGAAAGCCGGAATACTCCGTCATGAACCCGGCGACCAGTTCGCTCTCGGCCTCGGGCAGGTCGAAGGGAGCGCGGTTCGTACCAGCCGTGGCACAGACCATGTAGATGAAGAACGTGACCAGAGCGAATGGGTTGACGAGGTTCCAACTTGTCAGCCAGCCAGCCTGCTGTTGGGCAATCTCCGTTAGATTCATGGTTCCGGCCATCAGCACGGGCACGACGACGCACATCCCCAGTGGGATCTCAAAACTGACAACCTGGGCCGCTTCTCGCATCGCACCGTAGAGCGACCATTTTGAGCCAGAGGCATAGCCAGCCAGGATCACACCGAAGACTTCCAGGCCGCCGATCGCCAAGATGAAGAATACGGCCGTGTCCATCGGCTGAACAACCCAGCCCGGTGCGAACGGCAAAGCCAAATAGGGAATGAAGGCGGCACAGAAGGTCAAGTAGGGGGCCGCGCGGAAAAGCAGTCCGTCGGCCGCGGCCGGAACCAAGTCTTCTTTGCAAAGTAGCTTCAGCCCATCGGCTGCGGGTTGCAGCCAGCCAAAACGCCCGCCCACGCGGGTTGGTCCCAAACGGTCCTGGATACGGCCGGAAATCTTCCGTTCCATCCACGTATAGACCGCCACGCACGTCATGACCAGAGCCAAGATCAGCGCAACCTGAACCAGACCGACCACGAGATACCAGAGCCAGCCTTGCTGGGCAAGGCCGTGAAGCCCCCAATGATCCAGGATGTTTATCAGTGCTTGAGCCACGTGTACGTATTCCATGGAACTAAGATCTGCGAAACCGCAAGCGGTCAGGATGAATCGTTTCTATCCTCTTGTTGTTCTGTCTGCTTCCAGCTCCCTTACCGATCAATCTCTCCCAACACGATATCCAACGACCCGATTACTGCCGGCACGTCGGCAATCAGGCATCCACGACACAATTCCGCGGAGACGGAAAGATTACAGAAACTGCTGCTGCGGATCCGCACTCGCCACGGCACGGGCGAACCGTCGCTGATCAGCATGAAGCCCGTCTGTCCCTTGGGGGCCTCGGTCTCCAGGTAGGCCGTACCGACGGAGAGCTTCTGCCGCAGCTTGATCGGCTCGGCCAGCACTTCCGTGGCCTGGCTATATTTTTCCATCGCCTGGCGAATGAGCTTCATCGATTGTACGACTTCCAACATGCGGACATAGAAGCGATGCCAGCAATCACCCAACACGGCCTCCTGCGGAACGGCCGGATAAGGCAGATCCTGAGGATACTTCCCCTTGACCTGGGCAATGACCTCGAACTTGTAGCCTTCGTACATCCGCGTATAGACCGGCTCGCCGTCGCGCCGCAAATCCCAGTCAACGCCGCTTCCTCGCAAGACCGGACCGGTGCAGCCGTAGTCAACCGCCATTTCGGGCGAAAGCACGCCAATGTTTGCGGTGCGGTGGATGAAAATCGAATTGCTCGTCAGGGTTGCGTGCAGTTCGTCGATGACCGGCTCGAACTCGGCCAGGAAAGTCTCGCATTTTTTCAGCCAGCCCTTGGGCAGGTCGGATGTCACACCGCCGGGAGCGATGTAAGAATAGGTCAGCCGCGCTCCGCAAAGCGCCTCGAAAAGAAGGAGGATTCTCTCGCGTTCTCGGAAGCACCAGACAAACGGCGTGAAACTGCCCAGGTCGAGGCCATAGCACCCGGCGGCTACAAGGTGGCTGGCGATGCGGTCCAATTCACAGACCAACACCCGCAGGTGACGAAGCCGCTCCGACGGCACGAAACCGAGCAGCTTTTCCACGGCCATCGACCAGCCGAGGTCCATGTTCATGCTGGCCAGGTAGTCGAGCCGGTCCGCATAAGGCACGAATTGCCGCGGCGAGAGGTTCTCGCCAATCTTCTCCGCACAGCGATGCAGATAACCGATATTCGGCGTCAGTTCGCTGACCATTTCGCCATCGGTCCGCAACACCAGCCGCAGCACGCCGTGCGTACTCGGGTGCTGAGGCCCCATATTGATCAGCATTTCGTCGCTGCGAAGGTCGAATTCAACCAGATCGGGATCGACACG
>JANXQG010000362.1 GCA_025356915.1 Planctomycetota bacterium
CGGCGATCCAGTGGGTGAGCCGCAGCATGGCCGGCGAGAGCAGGCTGCGGTGATCGACCACATCGACCAGCGACTTCAGCGGTCGTAGTCCCGCCAGCCGGCTTTCGACGCGCACGCAATAGCCTTGCACCTCCCGATTGCCTTTGCCCAGCGGCACGAGAACGCGGCGGCCCGGCTCGACCAGGTCGCGGAGGGCGTCGGGAACGAGGTAGTCAAACTCCTGGCCTGGCCCTGTGGCGAGCACGATCCCAGCCACGAGCTGCTCCGCCTGGTCGTCGGCATCCCAAGGCTCGGGATCGGCGTCGAAGAGACTACGTTGTTGGCCCAACATGGGGGTAAACCAAGGGTGAAGGATGAAATCCGAATGACGACTGACAAAAAGGCGATGGGCAATATGCGGACGTTTTCCTCAGATTAGGGATGGGGATTTCAGATTTCCGGACAGAAAATTTCAATTTTTCCTACCCAATCCGTTAGCAATGCCATCCGAGCGCAACCTTCGGCCAAGTCCCAACTGAGTACTACGTGTACCCTACGCATTGTAGCACCGCGTTTTTTGGAACGTAAGGATCGGCGAATCAAGTGTCCGACAGTACTGTTGACAGTCCGCTGACACACCGCTGACAGTCCGCTTGTGGGTCGCGGCGTTCCTGTTACAATGAATTAGACTTGGCCGTCTTTTTTGGTGAGCAATTCGACCATGCCGACAGTCTTTCAAATTGGTCCCTATCGGTTTCATTTTTATTCCGATGAAGCGAATGAGCCTGTTCATATCCACGTTCGAACATCCGGCGGCGAATGTAAGTTCTGGCTCGATCCAATTAGCCTTGCCAAAAATCGAGGTGTTGCTGCTCACCGGTTGCGAGACATTGAGCGATTGATTTTTGAACATCAACCATTCTTCATTCAGGCGTACCATGATTACCACAACCGCTGATTTCATCCAGGTGACTGAGCCTGCCGCATTGCGAGTTTGGGTGGAACAAAGAACCGTATTTTTGGAACTGACGGACGCGCGGATCGTCGGTTTTCCCGCCGACCGCTTCAGGCTTCTTCAAAAGGCGACAAATGGGCAGTTGCAGGGCGTAACGCTCGAACTGGATGGTTTTGCCTTGCGTTGGGAGGAACTCGACGAGGACATCACCGTGCCAGGCATCGTTGCCGGTCGGTTCCAATTGCCGCCGCCAAAAAATGCCTGAACATTGAAGAAGGTATACTTATCATGCACAAGCAGGACGTATTTGCACTTCTCGACCACCTTCCAGATCCCCTTGATCCGGACAGCTTAGGTATGAACTGTACCTGAAAGCCAAGATCGACCGTGCAGAGCAAGCGATTGTGCGCGGAGAGATCGTAAACCACGAAGAAGTGGTCCGACGGAGCCAGGAATGGTTCAAGAAACAAATCAGCGAGTCTTGATCATCGGGGTGATCCACGCTGGACGCGATTTGCCTCCGATCTTGGAATGTCGAAATGCGTGATTCATCATTGGCTTAGGATTATCTTTGAGCAACTCAGGGAAGATGTTCGTGCGGGGCGGATCACGCCCGATCGGCTGATCGATTTGATTGTGGCTTAGCAGCGCCGGATCGACGAATTGGAGCGTCAGGTCGGTTCCTCGGCCGCGAGGAAGTTGCCCGAAGTATTTTCGGTGGAGGCAGAAGAACGGCGGCAGGAGGCACGCGGGAAGAAACGGCGAAAGCGAAAAGGGTCGCGCGGCAGGCGAACAACGACTGCGGAGAAAGTCGCCCAGGCAGTGCGGACCGAGAAAGTCTATCCAGAAGGGGTGCCGAAAGGAGACTGCCAATTATCGCACACGCGGCCAATATGGCGGTTGGAAAACGGCCGAGCGATGCGGGTGGCCTATGAAATCTACCGCAGCCCGCAGAATCAATACGGCACTATCGCTGAATTCACAACCTGTGGCAGCCAATCTCTCTCAGCTACCTGCAAAGGCCCAAAAACCATTCTTTCAGGGAGGGGACATTCAAATCCCTCCGGCTTGCCCGGAGGATCGTTAGGCTCCTTGCTAAAAAAGGCTCACCCAAAACCTTCATTTCCCCGGCAGATCACCGAACTGAAGCTCATCGCAGCGGCGGCGATCATCGGGTAGAGAAGTAGGTGCTCGGAGATCGGGTATAGGACTTCCTTCGCCTGTTCGTATGGTTCCCAGAGTGTGGATTCAGCCTTTTCCGTGGGGGACTTCAGGCAACGGGTCATTGCCGGAATAACAGCAGCGATCAACCGCCCATATTGTTGCCGTTTCGTCGATTTCGTATCGCTAGGGTGACGGGCCTTGAATTGCCGCTGGGCCAACTTGGCGATGTGGAGGGCGAACTTGGCAGCAGCGTCGGGGTCGGAGCAGAAGCTCTTAATGAGGGTCAGCCGGGTGATGCGGCATCTTGGCCAGGGCTTGGATTTTCTTTACGACTGCGGGGGATGGTTGTTCCATTATCCTCTTACTTTCAACGCACATCTATTCAGGAATCCGTACCCAATCCAAGTGATTCTTCCATGTGTTCCAGGCCGAGCCGTTCGATCATTTTGCCCATGCGCTCCCTCGGTTTGCAGTTCACTCGGTAGTAGTCGATGATCTTATCGACTAGGGCCAGGACATGCTCCGTGTCGATCCGCTGCGCCAAGGACACCCCAATGCGTGGATTGGCACCGCCGTTTCCGCCCACGTACACCCGCCAGCCCTTGGGAATGCCGACCAACCCGATATCCTTGAAGCTGGTTTCGGCGCATTGATTCGGGCAGCCGCTCACGCCGATCTTCATTTTCCCAGGCATTTCCATGCCGTGGTATTTTTTGTCCAGTTCAAAACCGACAGCAAGACTGTCCTGCTGGCCCCGCTTGCAATAGGTCGTGCCAGGACAAGCCTTCACGCTACGGACACAGATTCCGACCACGTTGCCAACATCCATGCCCAAGTCGGCCCAAATGGCATCGACATCCTCTTCCTTCACGCCGATGAGGGCGATACGAGCGGCACTCGTCACCTTGATGGCTTGAGCCTTGTACTTCTCGGCAACATCGGCCACTTTGCGGAGGGTCTCAGGCGTGACCATGCCGCAGGGCAAGTGGGGAGCTACGGCATAGGTCTCCCGATCCCGCTGAATGATAACGCCTCGATCACCGTCATTAAGCATGACACCCCTTCCTTGAACTTCGACCTAGATGCACCACGGACTTCACACTCTTCAGGAGCCTCCCCCATGACCGTGTGGCCGCAGTCATTGCAAACGTACATGGAACCAGCCGCCAAGTCTTTCCCAGCAGTCAGACTCTCCAATGCCTTGCTGTAAAGCTCGTAGTGTATCCTCTCGACGCTGTTCGCATTGCGGAACGTCTCGACGGCCTTGGCATTACCCTCGGCCCGGGCCTCTTTGATGAAAGCTGGATACAATACATTTCCTTGAACTCATAGCTCTCGCCGTCGATGGCCGCTTGAAGGTTCTGCTTCGTCTCATTCACCTCGCCCATGACCCGCAGATGAGCGTGGGCATGGACAGTTTCGGCAGCGGCAACAGCACGAAACAGCTTGGCGATCTGGGGGAAACCTTCCGCTTCGGCCTTGGCGGGGAAGGCAAGGTACTTGCGGTTGGCTTAACTTTTACCGGCGAATGCGGCCTGAAGATTGTCTTGGGTCGGCATGGTGATCTCCTTGGAAAACCCTTATTTTAACGTCATGCCGCCACCGTTTCAAGGTGGCGACTGAGCTTGGCAGCCAATCCTTTACCCCGCCACCACCACGCTGAAATGCACTGGTGCATCATGAAATGCCAAGGCCGAAGCGTGGACTTCCTCGCCCTGCTGCGCCCGATATTCTTCGCCTTCGCCAATCTGCGGATCGGTCTTTTCCCAGGGCAGGCTGTTGGCCGTTCCCAATAGACGTTCGACATCATCAAGCGAAGCCAGCCCTTGATCAACCTGCTCCTCCAGGGCGTCGAGGGCGTAACCAGACATCAATCGCTGCCAAACCTTCTTACAGGTCGGGGCCTTATCGAACATATCCACGGCAACGATCTTCTTACCAATCGCCACGGCCATGCCCGTCGCTCCATCGTAAGCGTCAAAGAATCGCCAGTGCCTATCGCAGCCCCATCTCCGCTGCCGGACCACGCTGCAAGTCACGATAATCGAGACGGGCAAGACTGGCGGCGCGTTGGCGTGGTTCCCAGGACTTCCCGCTGAATCCTATAGAAAGGCCCGGCGGGGCCTTCGAGCCTCTTTCCAGAGACCCTACCAGACCCGCCGGGCCTTGCGGTTTTGCCCCGATCCGGCACTGGCCGGGTCGGGGGCGGGACCTTGTCCTGTCCGGCGGACGTGTTCCAATCTCCGTCGAGCTAGGGAGGCACGGAAGCCCAGGTTGTTGTTGCGGTTCCCAGGCTCGTTGTTGTTGCGGTTCGCCGAACGGCAGTTCCTGCCGTCGTTGTTCCAGCTCCCGCCCCGGTTCACGCGGTTCGAGCCTCCTTCGGACAAGACCCCCGATGCTTTCAAGGACGTGGTGGCGGAACGTCATGCTTTCCGCTCGCCGCACGAACGCCACGAGCGGCTCCGCGCGCTGGGCGACTTCCTCTTCCGTCCATCGACCGCTCATGTAGTTGCCGTGGTACTGGGCCAATTTACGGCGGAAGCGGGTTCGGCTCCGTGCGGCCAGCCGGACATGCCCCGGATACACGCGGTAGCCCAGGAAGGTCATGCCGCGAGAGCACTTGTTCAAGCAGACCGGCTTCAAGTCCAGCCTGAGCGCGTCGCCGTTCTCGACCAACTCCTTCTGCACGGAGACGGCGCGATTCGACCGCAGGAAGCGGTTCAATTCCTCCTCCGCTCCCGCATCCCCCGTCGCCGGGATCGTAAATAACTTGAACTGCATTTCGCACTTTGCTCAGGTGAACAATACGCCGACCAAACTTCGCCAGGGCTTCGCCCTGGACTGAGGAACACCTTGTTCTGCACGGTTCACTCACTCCGCCTGTGCTTGTCCGGCTACGGCCCGGCTGCGCTTCGGGCCTACGCTCGGACTGCGCACCGGCTTCGCTCGCTCACCTTACTTGTCCGCCGGAACTAGG
>JANXQG010000404.1 GCA_025356915.1 Planctomycetota bacterium
CTCCTTTGCCAATATCTGGCCAATGCAGATAGCCCGACCCATGCCTGTGAGGGCAATGTCCATCATGGTGACGCGGCGTCACGAAGGTTTCCGATGATCAGCCACCTGGGCAAGATGCTCAGTCTGGTCGTTGGCGGAACCTGGGCGGCGCGCCGCCATGGCGAGCAGGTATTCGGCTTGGCGGTCATCGGCGACGGCGGCACCAGTACGGGTGAGTTCCATGAATCGCTCAATATCGCCTCGGTCCATAAGATCCCGGTCTTGTTCCTGATCGAAAACAATCATTATGCCTTTTCCACGCCCACGAGCATGCAATATAACTGCCAACGGCTCTCGGATCGGGCGATTGGCTACGGCATCACCGGCCGCACGATCGACGGCACCGATCCGTGGATAGTCTACTCGACGGTCTGCGAAGCAATCGACACCATGGAAGAGTCGTTGTTGCCCGTGTTGCTGGAGTGCGATACGCGTCGCTTGTGCGGTCATGCCGCCTACGACAAAGGCACTTACGTTCCAGCCGAACTGATGGAGCGTTGGCAGAAAGACGATCCCGTTATCCACGCACGACATCGCTTGGCCGAAGTTTGCGGCCTTACCGAATCATCGATTGCCGGCATCGAAGAGGCTGTCGAGACGGAAGTCAACGACGCAGTTACTCGTGCCTTGGCCGTCGGCCGGCCACGGGTGCCACGGCAGTGGCCGGTACATGCCGAGGTTGCGCTGCTTGCCGACGACGCCAGAGTACTCATTAACCCCGATTTGGTGGCCGAATCGGTTCCGTTACGTCGGCTATCACCACGGCTGAAGCGATTCCAGGCGAAGGGCGTCAAAAACGGTGACGCAGTCAACATGGCCCTCGATTTTCTCCTGGCTAACCAGCCGGATGCATTTCTCGCCGGCATGGATGTTGGCGTTTATGGTTCCGCATTCAAGACCTGTAAGGGTCTGGTTGATCGTTACGGCACCGATCGTGTGATCGACATGCCACTGGCCGAGTCAAGCATCATGGGCTTCGCGCTCGGGGCTTCACAGCTCGGTGCTGAGCCTATCATCGAATTTCAATTCGCCGATTTTTCGACCGAAGCCGTGACCCAACTCGGTCTGAACGCCGGTACTTGGTACTTCCGCACCGGCTGTGCGGCACCGATGCTCGTGCGGCTGCCGTGCGGCGGCGGCCTGACGGTGGGCGCGTTTCACTCGGGTGAGTTTGAAGGATTATGGTCCCGTTTCCCAGGGCTGAAGTTGCTCTACCCGGCCACACCGCAAGAATCCTATGAAGCTCTGCTGGCCGGATTCTACGATCCCAATCCATGCCTCATTTTTGAACATAAGCTGCTCTACTGGAGCCGCAGTGGCGACATCGATTTTGACGGCGATCTCACAGCCGTCTGGCGGTCGCGACGCTATACGGAAGGAACCGATCTGACGCTCGTCGCCCTCGGCGCAATGGTCCATTCCTCATTGGCTGCCGTGGCCCAATCGGGCAGTTCGGTCGAGATATGGAACCCGATGGTATTGCAGCCACTCGATCTGGAGCCAATTGCGAAATCGGTCAAAAAGACGGGCCGGCTGCTGGTTGTGCAGGAATCAGGCGAGACGCAAGGACTGGGCGACCGGCTCATTTCGCTACTCACTCGCGAGTGCTTCCTGTCGCTGAAGGCAGCACCGGAATTGATTTCCACACCCGACACTCCGATTCCCTTTGCCCCCGAACTGGAGACCGCATGCCGCCCCAGCCAGGAGAGGATCCGCAAGGCGATTACGGCGATTTTATCCACGGAGCGGTTGCGAAAGGTTGCTTGAACGTCTATGGAAACGATCCCTTTTCGCATGCCGCTTTACTTGCCCGCTCAAGGGGCGAGCGAGACCGAGGCAACCATCATTGAATGGCGAGTCGCCGAAGGGGACCATTTCCAGCGAGGGCAAATTCTGGCCCAAATCGATAGTGCGAAGTCGGTATTCGACTTTGAAGCTCCATGTTCCGGGCGCGTCATTCGCGTCATGCGGCAGGAGGGCGAAACTGTGCCGCTGGTCGAACTGGTGCTGGAAATCGAGACCCGTGACGCTGCGATGCGGGAGTGGATTCCACCTGCTGCCGGCCGTGACGAGGCCGAAGCGGCCGCCGCGGACTCGGCCATCGCGAATCGCGATCGTGGCGAGGGCGTGATCATTCAGGGCGTGGGCGGCTATCTGCCGTCACGCGTGGTCACCAATGCCGAACTGGTGAAGGGCTTCCCCGAACTGACCGATCAATACGTCTATGAAGTGACCGGCATTCGCCAGCGACGCTGGGCCGACGACGACGAGCGGCCTTCCGGCATGGCTTTTAAGGCATCCCTGGAGGCCATTCGCAACTCAGGACTGGATACCCGCGATATCGACGCGATCATCGTGGCCACGACCACACCCGACATGGCCATCCCGTCCACCGCAGCCATACTCCAGGAACGCCTCAGTCTGCCGACGGTGCCGGCCTTCGATCTCAACGCCGCATGCAGCGGCTGGCTGTATGCCGTGGCAACCGCCCGGGGGATGATTGTCTCGGGCCTGGCTCGGCATGTACTGACCGTGGGTGTAGAGATGCAATCGCGGCTTTTGGACGCGTCCGATCGGAACGCCTATTTCCTCTTCGGCGACGGCGCGGGCGCCGCGATCATTTCGGCCGGCAGCACCGGCCATCGCATCCGTCACGTGCAGATCGGCGGCGACAGCCGGGGTATTCACACGGCCCGCCGCGAGGCTCCCGGTTACCTCTTACCCAACGGGCATGGCGATCCGTGGATCCGCATCGACGGCCACGCATTGTTCCGTTTTGCCACGGAGAGTTTTTCCACGCTGATTCGCGAGGCCGTGGCCCGCAGCGGCTGGAAGCCTGAAGAGACCCGCTGGGTCATTCCGCATCAAGCCAACGGCCGAATCCTGAAGGCCGCAGCGAAGCGGAGCGGTATTCCGTTTGACCGATTCTTCGTCAACATGGAAAACGTCGGCAACACGTCCAGTGCCAGCATTCCCTTGGCCTTGACCGATGTGCAACGGAGCCTGCGGCCTGATGACAAGGTCGTACTCTGTTCCGTCGGCGCCGGACTAACCACGGCTGCGATCTCGGTCGAGTGGTAGCATGAGAAGAGCGACCGTTATTGATTAGAAGCAATATTCTAGGCCCAAATTGAGTCCTTGAGCCCAAAAGTCCGACGTATGCAACACGAACGCTGGCTTCGTGCCCGTCCCTACCGGTACCAACAACGTCGGAAACTGGTTCGGATCAACGTTCAGATCGATCTGATCGCCAGGCCGGGCGACATTACTCCAATACAGGAGCGTGTAGCCCACGGTCGCCTTCAGCCGTGAAGTCAGATCGTAACCCAGGGTCAATCCAATTTCGGGAATCACGGAAAACTGTCGCGATTCGTGGATCCCCATATTGCTCGGCAGGGCCAGTAAACCGCCACTCAAGGGAGTGCCGTTGTTGACCACTGTCGAACCTTTGATGAGCACCTGCGTGTGCGTTTGCCCAATTCCCAATTTCAAGAGGGTATCAAACGACCAACGGTTGCGGCGCCATTGCGTCGAGAACCCCACGTCAACACCGTTGAAATCGTTTCGGGTGTGGAACGTGTCCGATGCGCCAACCGTTTGCTCAAACGCGGTTTGCACGCTAGCGATTTCCAAACCGTCGGTCAGGCGCAGGAAGCGATATCCGGCAAGAAAATCGATCCGTCCGTCGCAGCCGTGGACGATCGCCCTTCGCCACAATGCCTCGGCCCCCTGGAAGTTCTCAGTCGAAGTTGCAGTAAAATTGCCATTGGAAAAGTTAGGATAGGCAATCAGGATGTGACTCTGGCTCCCGCCCGACACGTCGAAGAATGGCCGAGCTAGAATGGGAGCGCCATTGCTCTCATTGCTATAATAGGATTGCCGGTTCTCACCCAAAATGAAGTAGGAGAATTCCAATCCCGATTCCTCGCAACCGTCCAGCCAAAGGCCGAAAGTCATGCGGCTGCCGGCGTGCAGGCCGGTGTTCAATTCCTGGCCACCGAAAAGGACCGTGGCCCCTGGGAGCACGCCCGCCTCGGCTTGGGACGTGGTGCCGGAACTCGTCGTCAGTAGCGGCGGCGTCTGTCCGCCTCGGAGCCACCAGAGCAACGACTCACCACGGAACCATAATCGGTCGCGTAAGATTCCGCGCACTCCGGGACCCGAGTAGCCGAATTGGTTCCCGTCGCACTCTTCGCTACGGTTTCCGAACGGGTCGCGTGGCTCCAACGGATTCTCTTCGTCAACTACCATGGGGTGCCGCGGTGTGGGATGTGTTCCCCGAGCTGGCCGAGGCTCGTCGTCGCGGATATCTTCACCCGAGGGCCTAGCTTTTCTCTTCATTTCCGGCCGGTTCGACGGCGAGTCAACCGTATCAGGCGATATCGGAGTTGTCAAAGACGGCGTATCGTCATTCAGCGCGACGGTACGACTCGGCAGTTCCTCGTCCGGATAACGCGGTGCGACGGTGCGTGCCCGCCGCCGCGGCGGTTCCTGCCAGGACGCGTCTTGCGCAGCGGCAGCAGACGAGAAGACCATTCCGCTCGCCACCACGGCCAAGGCGAACCACAAACCGATCGCCGTCAATTGGCAAACGGCATGGAATCGAATTCTTGGCAGATGACAGTCCTGGCCACACGAGCCAACCGATTCGCGAAAAATGACGCTTGTGTCCATAAAACGCAGCCCCCAAACTAAGGGTTATTGAGCGTAAGTTGATGTATAAATCGCCCTTACACTCTTTTTCGGCTACAATCGCTACAATCGTCAATCTTTTTCCGAGCGGAAATACCAATGCATTTCGCCCAGGCTGACTAAAAACTATTTAGGCAGGCGAATAGTAAAAACTGCCCCAGATCCGGCACAGGTGCCAACCTCAATCCGGCCTCCGTGTTGGGTCACGATACGCCAACACTTCGACAGTCCCATACCAATACCGCGACCAGCTTGACGAGCGGAGTAGAATGGCTCGAAGATATGGGGCCGCTGCTCCGATAAGATGCCTGGCCCGTCATCGGTAACCGTAATCGATGCTTCATCGTCGTTGCTGTTGACCGCAACCTCGATCCGGCCACGATGTCCCAATGCCTCAAGAGCGTTCTGGCAAAGCGATTTTATAGCCACGGTCAACTGTACGGCGTCGGCCACAACCGGGATCGTACTCGATCCCTCGACAAGGCATACTGTCGTTTCCTGTCTGGCGGCTATTGGCTGCATTTCGTCGATCAGCCTGCGGATCAGTACTGTCAGATCGAGGGATTGCCGCTCCAGCTCGGGCGGGTTAGCGAACAACCGCAAGTCGGCGATCATCTCGTGTATTCGCATGGCCTGGGCGTTCATCACGGCAAGGTCGCGACGACGTTCTGGATCAGCTTCGTCTCGCAAGAGAAGCTGTGCCCGTCCGGTGATAACGGTCAGAGGATTGTTAATCTCGTGGCCCGCCCCGGCGGCAAACTCGCCCATCGCCGCGATCTTCTCGGCCTCAACCACCTCTTGAAGCGATCGTTCCATTACCGATAACCGCGCCAACTTCGCCATCAAAGCTCTTAGCCATCGGGCTGCCAAGTGGGTGGCGGCCCAGCGAGATGCGGCGTCTAGGCCTCGCCGTAAGTACGCGGGCGAAATCGCTAGATTGCCGGGAGAGACAGCGAATATCTTGGACAACGCAGGCGGGACGCCTACGCTACCGGAGGACGCAGGCGGGGGCGGGACGCCTACGCTACGAACTGCTTGCTCCACGGCCTCGACGGCGGCTAGATCGAAATGCTTGGGCGCGAGCCATTTCGGCAGCCGAATCCTAGATTGCCCGGAAACGGTCCGTTTCAGCGCGGTCAACCACTGGGCCGGATCTTGAAGCAGCCCGAGAAGGCGGGCCTGCCGACTTGCATCCTCTCCATGCACGGAGGCCAACTCGGCCGCCACTTCCGACACAACAACGGCCACCGCCACTCGGGCAGCGAGTAGCTCGTTTAATGCGTTATCGATCTGGGCAGCCGGAGGCTCAGTATCCCATTGAAGCCACGAAAGCCCATGCTCCGCTAGCAGGGCCGCTAGGTCTGCCAGACTTTTCGGCGGCGCAGTTGCAAGGCGATCTGCCTTCAACGCCACCCAAAGGGCTAAAGGCGGATCCCCCTGTAAGGTCTCAACCAATACTCCAACCGACCGGCCTTGCAGGTCGGCCAGGAACCACTCTCCCAGGCCGACCGCAGCAACATCGGACATGGGCAACCATGACCGTTGCGACGTAGCAACGAGGGAAGGCAGTTCGATCACGACGTATGGACGGTTTCAATGTCCAGATGGTAACACATCCGCTCAACCAATTTCTCGATCTCGAACGGCTTATGCATGAAGTCGTTGGCACCGGCTGCCTTCAATTCGGAAATCTTGTCGTCCTCGACCATGCCGGAAATACAGATGATCCGCACATCGTTCATGTTGTGGTCGGCACGCACCCGTTGGCAGACTTCCTTGCCATTGATGTCCGGAAGCATCACGTCCAGGACAATGAGGTCTGGGTGGTAATCCTTGACCATCATGCCGGCGTCAAAACCGTTGTTCACCGTACGGATCTCGAAGCGGCTGTCCCTCACCAGAACATCGGTAATCAATTCGACCAACTCAACATCGTCGTCCACAATCAAGACCTTCCGCTTGCCGCTCTCCAAGGCATCGGTGGGAATGCCATTGTCGCGCATGAAACTGAACAGTAGCTCGCGCGGAATGCGGCGAAACCGACTGCCCGGAACGCGAAAACCCTTGAGTTGGCCCGAATCGAAGCAACGGATTATCGTCTGCTGACTGACTTTGCAAATCTTGGCTGCTTCCCCCGTCGTGAAAACTGTCTTCATCTTCACCATCCCTCTAGCTGATTTTTCCTCAGCCAGTTTATGCGAGATTCCTGATCAAACCGCCGGCAGGCACTCCCAGGATCTCTAGTCCTCCATGTTCTTGGCGTTAAATCCGCAGTGTACGCAAAGCCCTCACATCCCGAAACCAGTCTAATCGGCAATAGCATCCAGTAATGCCGACATTACCGAAATTGCCAACGAACGCAATTATAGCTATCCTCCCGAGTTAGTCAATACGAGCATGAACTCCCTAAGTTACAATATTTCAACAGGTTAGAACACTTCTCTAAACATTATAATTCTCCTGGCCTCCCGTTTTGAATACTCCATTCTCCGATTTACCCTTACATTCGCTATCTCCCGCCACCCTCCAAGTACACCATCAATACTGCCAGATCCGCAGGCGTAATTCCGCTGATTCGGCCTGCTTGGGCCAAATTCACTGGCCGCACTCGCTCAAAATTCTCGCGAGCTTCTGCCCGAAGATGAAGAATCCTGGAAAAATCGAGGGTTTCGGGAATTTTTCGTGCGGCAAGCCGCTGCTGCCGCTGGATATCGACTTGTTGGCGAGCGAGGTAACCTTCGTACTTTGCGTCGTAGATTATCTGCTGGGCGACTTCCTGGGAAACTTCAGCCAGCTCAGGCAGCCGAGCGGCTAGATCGGCCCACTGGGTCTCGGTCCGCCGCAGAAGCTGTGCTAGCGACAGCCCTTCCGAGCGATTGTTCTCGATAAGCTGCTCTACCCGGGTAACCTCACCCAGCTTTCGCTGCAACCGCTGCCAGCGATCGTCGCCAACCAATCCCAGCGAATGGCCGCAGGACGTCAGTCGGCGATCCGCGTTGTCGCCACGGAGCGACAAACGATATTCAGCTCGGCTGGTGAACATGCGATAAGGCTCTTCGACACCACGGGTTACCAGGTCATCGATCATCACGCCTAGGTAGGCATCTTCCCTCCGCAACACCAACGGGTCCTTGCTCTGAAGGCCCAGTACGGCGTTCACTCCGGCCAGCAAGCCCTGGCCGCCGGCTTCTTCGTAACCGGTCGTACCGTTAACCTGGCCAGCGAAGTAGAGCCCGGCCACCCGCTTGGTCTCCAGCGAGAGCTTCAATTGATCGGGGGGCGCATAGTCGTACTCGATTGCATAGCCGTAGCGAACGATTTCCGCGCGGCCCAGGCCCGGAATCATACGAATCATCTTATCCTGGACCTCCCGCGGCAGGCTTGTGGAAAGGCCGTTGACATAGATTTCGCGAGTCTGCCGTCCCTCCGGTTCCAGAAACAATTGATGCCGGTCTTTCTCGGCAAAACGGACAATTTTCGTTTCGATGGAAGGACAGTACCTTGGCCCGGTCGATTGGATTTGGCCCGTATACATCGGTGCATGATGCAGATTGGCCTGGATCAGCTCGTGGACCTCGGGCGTGGTAGACGTGATCCAGCACGGCAGTTGCTCACAGTCAATGCGGTCGTTCAAAAATGAGAACGGCTGCGGCACCGGATCGCCGAGTTGGAGTTGTGTCTGGTCGAAGTCGATCGTGCGGCCGTTGAGTCGCATCGGCGTGCCGGTCTTGAAACGCCCCAGCTTGAAACCCAAGCGGACCAGCGCCCCACTGATACCGTGCGTTGCGATTTCGCCCATGCGGCCGCCGGACATCTGCGATTCACCAATGTGGATTAGTCCCCGCATGAACGTGCCGGCACAGAGCACAACAGCCCCCGCGCGGTAGAAAGTACCGTCGGCCAAGCGAACGCCGATGATGCGGAGCGTAGCTCCCTGCCCTTCCGTGACAAGGTCATCGACCGTTTCCTGCCGTAGGCTCAGGTTCGGCTGCTCTTCACAAAGGCGTTTGATTTCAATCTGATAGCCTCGCTTATCGGCCTGTGCCCGCGGGCCATGCATGGCGGGACCTTTGCTCCGATTGAGCACGCGGAACTGGATCCCCGTGACATCGATCGCGCGGCCCATGGCACCGCCGAGGGCGTCGATTTCTCGAACGATTTGCCCTTTGGCCACACCGCCGATGGCCGGATTGC
>JANXQG010000472.1 GCA_025356915.1 Planctomycetota bacterium
CGGTGCTGTAGGCGGTCGTGGTCGCACCAAGGATACTGGTGTACGATATGCCTCCGTTGGAGCTTACCTGCCACTGCACGGTTGGCGTGGGCGTACCCGTGGCGGCAGCCGTGAAGCTGACCGAATTGCCGGCAACAACCGCCTGGCTGCTCGGGTTGGTCGTCACGACCGGCGCGACGTTGACCGTCAGCGTGGCCGCAGTCGTGGTCGCCGCGCCTGCGGCATTGGTAAAGATGGCGCGGTACATGCCCGCCTGTGCGGTGCTGTAGGCGGTCGTGGTCGCACCAAGGATACTGGTGTACGATATGCCTCCGTTGGAGCTTACCTGCCACTGCACGGTTGGCGTGGGCGTACCCGTGGCGGCAGCCGTGAAGCTGGCCGACTTGCCGGTAACAACCGTCTGGCTGCTCGGGTTGGTCGTCACAACCGGCGCGACGTTGACCTTCGTTGGAGGCACGGCCGTCGTCGTAGCGGGTGGATCGACGATCCGCGAGAAAATGCTCGATCCGGGGACGCCCGGCCCCACCCACACAAAGACCGAATCGGATACCGTTCCCTTGCGATCGACGGCCGGAGCGATTTGATTGCCGACCGTGGTGCCGTTAACCCGATACTCCATTGGCTTCTTACCCAGCGCGCTGTGGTAGAAGTCCGTGCCGTCAGCATTATACATGCGGGCATAGATGCCGTAATCGCGCAGCGCGGGATTATTGACCTCGGCGTTGTCTTGGCCAAAGCTCGTCCAAGCGACGGTATAATCACCGTTGCTAGCAACACCGACATCTGGCATCAACTGCCAGCCGGGTGTGGTCGTGTTTACGAGAGCTTCGCTGGCGTCGCGAGCGGCACCACCTGCGGCGAATCGCCGAGCGAAAATGTCATAGCTGGACGCGTTCGTCGGACTATTGGCGATGGCTGCCCAAGTGACCACGAAGTTGCCGTTGGCATCCATCGATACCCTGGGACCGGTCGGTTTCGGGTCGAGTACGCCCGGCGAGCTGAACGAACCACGATAATCGGTCATGTTGTTCAGCTTCAGCTCAGAGCTGATCAGCCCATTGGCGTTGTAATACTTTCCATACACGCCCCAAGTACTGGATGACTGGAAATCGCCGGCCCAGGTCACGATGATGTTATGGGCGTCGTCGATTGCCACATCCGGCAGGGTGCGGGCGAACGGCGAGACATTGCTCACCTTGAATTCGGGGGTCAGTGGCGCGCCGGCCGGCGTATACTCGCGGGCGTAGATTGTGGCGTTCTGATTGCCGCTCTGTCCATAGCTCGTCCAAGTGACAACAAACGTGCCGTCGCCTGCCATGGCACCGCGCGGCTGGTTCTGATTGCCCGGCAAGTATTGGTTGATCTGGAACTGAGATCCGACCGGATTGCCACCCGGGCTGAAGAGTTGTCCAAAAACGTCGGAGGCGTTGGAGAGCAGGTTGGTATTTGGACCGGCCCCCGACCAAACGACGACAAAATTACCCGCGGCATTGATGGCGACGGAAGATCCGATTTGGTTGCCCGCCAGGGTCGTGTTGACCGCGAAGGTTTTCCCATTCGGTTTGCCGGTCGAATAAAAACGCTCGCCGATGATATCCGCATTCCCGTTCACCGTGCTGGTCCAGGTGACCACGTAGTTGCCATTCGCCGCAGTGGCGACCGAGGGATCGGTTTGGTTGCCGGCTGCCGCTGGGCTGATGGGAACATCGGGTGTGTCAGGTGCCAACGGCTGGGTCGAAGTACCTAAGTTGGTGAAGTTCACTGTCTGATCCACGCCTGCCGGCACGAACCCGGTTTTGTTGAGGGGAGTACCCGCCGCGTTGGTCAGACCGCTGCGTCCGGAGGGGTAGGTCGCACTGATGTCTTGGGGAGCCAGGGCCTTGATTGCGTAGGCGGCGCTAGGCAAGGGCGTGGAGAACGTCAATACCGCCTCGAATTTGTTCGTGGGGATTGCACTCAGATCGCCGAAATCGCCAGGCACGGAAGTGGCAAGCTCCGCAGCCTTGTTCAGGCCGTAGTCAATCGACACAATCGTGCCGGACGGCAACTGCATGCCGCTCTTGAACAACTGATAATTGTCGGGATTGGTTGCACTGTTGAGAATCCGCGTGATGCTCCCGGGGACGAACTGGCCGGCCGCCACCAGAACGTCGTACGTCGCCTTGGCGGCGGCAACGGTCGGGGCGTCGAACGCCAGCATGGCCTCATCGAATGTTACCACAAGGTGCTTGATCGTGCCTTTGATGATCGCGCCGTTATCGACCTCGGTCCCGTTTGCGACAAGTCCAGTGACCAGCGGACCAGCGGTATCCGTACTCTCGTGGAACTGCCGGAAGTAGATGCTCTGCCCAGCCGTTCCCGCGCTCGAGAACTGGTCATCCTGTGTCCAGACCGTGACGAAACTGCCGCCGGGCGTCATGCCGATCGAGACATCGTGGCGGACGCTGCCGGGATCGCCGATCGTCTCTTGAATGGTGTACGGTGCCACGGCATCAGGGGTGGTCGTCTCGCCCTTGGTCACCTCACTGGCCGTCACGGACGGGAGCGCCGGAGTATTCGGCGGCGGGACCGTCGTGGTCGCCGGTGGCGCTCCTGTCGCGATGATCGGCTGGGTTACTCCGGGATACTCGGTGAACTTAATCGTGTATACTCCGCCGGTGCCAGTTATGTCCGCGGCAGTCAGCAGGGGTAGATTGCCAAAGGCAGGGTCGCTGAGGAAGCCGTAAATATTATTCTTGGTGTTGACATCGTTGGCGGGATTCGAGGGATCGTAATAATAGACGTTCGTGCTCGTCTTGCCGTTGAACGTCAGGGTATACCAGCCGGCAGCCGCGCCGAAGGAGATTGTCTGGACCGCGACGGTTTTAACCGGCACATCCTTGAGCGCGCTCGTATTGACAAACAGCGTCATAAGGGAGTCGTGGGACTCGCCTTGAAAAATGACCTCGAACGCGGTATCGGTCGTGGTCAGATTGGTATCGATCAGGGGGGTGATCGTACCGGCATACGTGCCGCCCGCGACCTTCTTGATAATGGGAGTCAGGCTTGTGCTGACGGGGAACGCGACGTTGAGGGTGTATCTTCCAAAAAGAAAGTTCTGGCCAGCCGAGACTTTCACCCCGAACAAACCGAAATTACTGTCGATCGCGGCTTGAAGCGATGCCACGGAAGCGGGAATATCCCCCGAATTGAACGTCGCCGTGACGTTTACGCCATCGATTGACACCGTGTAGGTTCCGGTTCCCGCAGTGAACGTGAGCGTTTGAACTTCCCAGATATTCGTGTTCAAGTCATAGTTCTTCGCCTGCACGACGCCGGTCGCTGCTTCACCCAGCCCCGCGCGCTGGAGGATTTCCAACTTGTCCAGAATACGAATATCGACCGGTCCCTCGTAGGGCGGCGATGGCCAGTTGACGCCCACCACGCCCGAGGACGCCAACGCAGCCTGGATCGCGGCGGCGGTATTTGCCGTGTCGAGTCCGGTGACATTACCTTGGCCGTCCGTAAAGGAGACGACGGTGACGGGCACAACGACGAGTGCCGAGCCGCTGGCGTCGTTGGAAAGCTTCATGGTAAACGAACCGCTGGCAGCATCCCTATTGAAATTGATGATGTAACGAGCGTTGTTGCCGTCGCGCGTTGTGTTGACAACACTGTCGCTTTCCAGGATGTGCAGGGTATAGGGATCGGGACCGGCATCGAACTGCGAGTACATCGCGCCGCTCGCCGAGCCGCGAAGCAGCGTGGCCACGCTGTCCAGAATCGCCCGAATACGGCCGAGTTCGACCGGCGTCGCCGGCAGCGGCAACGCGGTAATCGTTCCCGCATAGGTACCGCCCGCAATCTTCGTAATGGGGGTAGACGGCCCTGACGACGGCAAATTGACGATGATGGTGTTTGCCGCGCCGGCCGAGACGGTCACCACGTTCGACCCGAAACTAGTGTCGAGCGCAGTTTGCAGCGATATTACGGAAGCGGCCAGATTCCCCGAAGTGTACGTCGCCGTGACGAAACGGCCGTTGACCGACAGCGTATAGGTCCCGCTTGCCGCGGTGAAGGTGAGCTTTTGCCGCGGCCATATCGTCGGCAGCGGGTTCTCCGCGCTGATCAGGACCGCTTCTAGCAGGGCTTGTACGTCGCCGTCACTATTGGGGAAGTTGTCACTGAATCCACCCGTGTAGGCCGGCAAGGCCGTGCTGGACGCGGACAGAGTCCCCGGCAAGAACGACTTGAGGTCGGCATTCGTGGGGGAGTTGTAGAGCGAAGTATAGTAACTGGCCGCAATCATCGCGTCTTCCGAGACATCCGGCCCGAAACCCGAGTAGACAGCGGTGACGTCGCCGTCGGCGTCCATCACGACCTGGTTGCCGGATTGTTCGTTCGGCCAGGTCGTGGCACTGTCCGGATTGAAGCTGGCACTGCTGACGCGGAAGGTCTGCCGAACTATGGTCTCTCCCGTAATGAGCTTCGTCGCGTCAATCGTTCCAGGATAGGTACCGCCCGCAATCATCGTAATCGGGGTAGACGGCCCTGGCGACGGCAAATTGACGATGATAGTGTTTGCGGCGGCACCGGCCGAGACGGTCACCACGTTCGCCCCGAAGCTAATGTCCATCGCGGTTTGCAGCGCTATTACGGAAGCGGCCAGATTCGCCGAATTGTATATTGCCGTGACGCTGAGGCCGTTGACACTTAGCGTGTAGGTCCCGCTTCCCGCAGTGAACGTGAGATTCGTGACAATTGTTGGCGCGTACTCGCGCGCAAAGACACCCGAACTCAGCGGGGTGCCGCCGTTGGTATTATCCTTATCGCGGATCTGGTCCCAGCCGATGAGGAAATTGTTGTTCATGTCGAACGAGGCCGTTGGACTTGAGCCCGCATTGACGACCCACTGAGCCAAGGCACCTGTTGGGTTCGGCAAGACCGCCCCAGCGGCATCGTAGAATTTGGCTTGAACGAAGCTTGTCCCGGCGATAGGATCCACTAAGTCCCAGGTGACCAGGAAGTGCCCGTCGTGGCTCACGGCCACAAAAGGATCGTTGTGAATCTGGGTGTCCTCCGTATTGACGAGGAACTCCGCTCCCAGGCGATTGCCAAGGCGATCGAATCGCTGCGCGCCAATGCCGTTGAAGTAGCTGATGCTCTGGCCTTCGCCATCCCAGGCGATAACGAAATTACCCTGTCCATCCATGCCGACCGTTGGGTCGCGCTGCGCGTTGGTGGCGTTCGTGTTGGCGCGGAAGGTATAGGCGTCGGTGGTCAGATTCGTCACCTGCGGCGCAGTCACGACATTGAGCGGCGTCGTTGGATCGGCAACGTAAGTCATTACCGGTTGAAGCGTTTGGCCGCTGGCACCGCTGAAAGTGACCTTGAAGCGGTAGGGATTGGCCGCGCTGTTGATATCGACCGTCACTCCGTCAAAGCCGGCGGCAACCAGCGCGGACCGAATCGCCCCCGCCGTCGCCCCCAGGTCGCTGCGGGTAAAGGGGATCGCCGCAGTCGTGACACTGCCGATCTTAAGCCCAAATTGAGGACTTGCCGGCTGCGAGGCAGCGAGATTGAATGTCAAGAGCTGCGATTGGTTCCCAGGCGCAACCAAGGCGCGGACCTCGGTTGTATAAGTACCCGCCGGCGACGCAACCATGCCCGGAACCGCAGAGGGATCGCTGACCTCTCCGACCGGCGCGAACCGTCTCGCGAAAATATCGGTGACGCTGCCGTAATTCACCGAGTCAGGAACCACACTCTGCCAAGCAATTACGAACGATCCGTCATCATCCATTGCCACGGCCGGGACCGTTTGGGCGGTGACGCTTGGCAGAGGCGAGAACGGGTCTTGCGGCTCGGGTGGATTGACGCGGAACTCGTCCCCCGTCATCTTGATGATCTTTACCGGCGTTGCGGAACTTAGCAGCGAGACGCCCAACTCGTCGTTGATCGCCGTGATCGCCAAGGCGGGGGTCTGCGATTTGCCCGAGTCGCCCGTAATGGTAATGTCAAAGTGCCTCAGACCTTGGGGATCGTACTCGGGGTCGTTAACATCGGTGATGGGGTGGGGCTGCACAAGGACATGCGGCAAAGCGGTCGTTATGGTTGAAGGAAACGAGATCGGCGCCGGCACGGTGACCGGCCCGATGGGAAACGTCGTCGAAGTCTGCTCAAACGACTGCTGGATCGCCAAGGCCGTCTTGCTTGCGTCGGTTGGCGAAATGGGAATATTCGAGAAGGGGAACTTGACCGCAGTTGGCTTCCGAACCACGGAAATCTGCATCGCCGGGAGATATCCGGTCGTGAAGATCGGCGAGGTGATGGTCAATCGGCTCACGCCGTTTATGTTCTGAGACCTCCCGCCGGACGCAGCACCAAAAAGAATCTGATAGGTGTGCGGATCGATCGCCTTGACCTGCACGTCGGCCAAGTCACCGCACAACAATGGATTAGCGGTGGCCAATGCCCGCAACTGCGTTTGGATAAGATTCGCCGGGTTGAGAGTCGGGTTGAGGCTGCTGTAGCTGGCCTCGCTAAAGCTGATGGCTGGCGTCGTATGGGTTCCGTTCGCGCTATCGGTATAGGTAAGCTGGAACGTGCCTGAAATGCTTGTCGCGAACAGGCCAGAGATCGCCGGCGGAGTGGTTGGCGTAATGGAAATCTGCTGGATTTCATTGCCGCCGTAAGCCATCGCAAAAGTAGCGTATTTTGTCGGATCCGCATCCGTCAAAACTTCCGCAGGGAGCGTGAGACGCTGGACCTCGTCGGTGAAATAACGGGCGAAAATGTTGGAGTCAGCGGTTGGTGTGACGATCAGAACGGAAGCCAAGGCGTTGTGCGTCACGGCGGTCGTTCCCCCGAGACCTCGCGCGGTGACGGTCCACTGGGTCTTCCCTATGCCGCCAACGGCGGACACCAACATGTTCTCGCCATCCACCGCGATATAGAATGGAACGAACGGTACCGAGGTGACAGGCGCATTCGCGCCCGAAAGCACGGTGATCGTCGTGGGGCCCGTGGTTAAAATTGGGAATCCGGGCGCCAAGGAGGTATTGGCTGAGCTGTGGGCATAATCCTGCGCATAGACCGTTTCATTTCGCGCCCAGGTGACCACGAAATCGCCACTGTGATCGGTTGCAACCGACTGGCCCGCGATCGTTGACTGACTTGTACTCACTTGCTGAGTTACGAGCGTGTCCAGCACATTCACCGGACTGATCGACAGGAGTCTGCGCTCTTCCAGAGGATCAAAAACCAGGCGTCGCCCGGTTCGCTCCTGAGTCTTTTTTGAATGAGATCGCTTGTCCTTCTTCCGCTTGCCAAACAGCCCAGAAAGCGACTGCAATCGCTTCCAACCGGTGTGAAACGACGACATCTTTAATATCCCCTTGTACTGTGCTGCATGTAGCCCCGCCTTGCCTCGGCAAGCTACCTCGCGCCAGTTGCTAGTATATATCAGACCAGATTGCTACCGAAATGTCAAATGGTTTGCGATAACATCAGTATTTGCTCATGCTTCGCAAGCCACGCATTTTATCCAGGCAACCAATTTCATAATGATTAGACGGGTCCCAACTTGCAAGGATTTTCCCCAGAGAACTGCGAAATTCACTTCATAAAACGGAATTTATACCGTTGCTTCGCCTTTTTTTGTGGGCTTCGTGTCTTCGTGTTGAAAAGCCCAACACCCCCATTTCATGGGTATCTTTTCTTATCGATCGTAGGGTGCGTGAAGCGAACCGCCACCCGGGAAATGGTGCGTTGCGCTAAAAAGCGCCAACTGGCCAATCACGAAACATGCCTTCGCCCAGGGGATTCCAATTATCGAACAGAACATGAGGAGTCGCGTCAGGAAGAGATTTGGGCCGGCCAACGTGTGCGCAGCCATTTGCCTCGGAGCAAAGCGGAGATCCAGGCGATTTCAAAGGATATCCGTGTCGAAGATTGCTGGATTCATACGATCATCGTCACGCGTCACGCGTCAGGTTCAATCGATGCTTTATCGCGCTATCCAACCGATCGATATCCTCATTACTGAGTCCGAATCGCATCATTTTCAGAGGCTATGCCGCTCGGCGCTGCCCCTGGACGGCCAATTGCTCGACCTCTCGAGCATCCAGCAACCGCATCACGGTACTACCGCCGACAGAGAGCGTTTCCTGAAAGACCTGCGCCTGGGGATGAAGCATGCGAGGCAGGAAGAACCATGCCTGCGCTAATTGTTCCGGCGGAATACGTCCGGAGATCACCAAAACTTCGACCTGGGATACACCATTGGCGATCCTCGAAAGTGCTTCGCCGACGGTGCCGGGAACGAGTTGGATTCTCGCTCCCGTGGTCTTCAATAGGCAATGCGCTTCACGGAGCGAGATGCCGGGATCCTCGGCCGCAGCGCGGGCTTCAAAGAGATCGATCCCGGTGTAGTGGATGTCGCGTACCTCGTGGAACTCCTTGAGAACTTCGAGGATATGGACAGCCCGCTGGCCGATACCAAGGCCAAGTTCAACGACTTTCCGAGGTTTCCGCCGACGAATCTCGCGGTAAACGAGGCGATCGGAAGCCGGTTTGGAAAGATGCAGAAGATAAAATAGACGAAGACGACTCAGACCAGCCACATCGGCCTCCCTGCCGTAATGACTAAAATTACCGCGTTATACCTCTAGCAGTTTTTCGGCAGTCGCGAGGCAAGTAATCCAGAGATTCAGCCGAAAACACAAAACAGAGGAAAGAAAGCGGCTCTTCCAGTTTTAGGTGCAGAAGTAGGGTGGGGCTCGCTGCGCTCTCCCCCATACGAACCAACTTCAGATTTCCTTGCCTCTAGGGATTCTATTCTGCGCCCAACTCATAGACTGAGGTTGGCGTCCCGGCTTTAGCCGGTAAATGCCGCCTAAAGGCGGGACTCCAGCGATTGCCATAAATATCGATCTGTGTGAGACACTACACTAG
>JANXQG010000483.1 GCA_025356915.1 Planctomycetota bacterium
TCTTACTCATCTCGCGGAGCGAGATGAGTACGTTCCGAAAACCCGACACTTATTGATGCGCCGGTCGCTTAATCCCAGCACAGGCATACGATGCGGTTGCACTTGTGGAAGTCGCAGTAGTCCGATGAACCGGAATGGTGAACGCGCGAAGTCGTGACGGCGAGCGGATGACGCACGAGAACCGGGTCGGCAGGGACCGCTTCGACCGCGATTTCTTCGTCCGTCGGCAGATCGCAAGTGGATTCTTCCCGCGGAACCGAGTCAGGTTCGACTTTAGAATGTTCGGGTGGCTCATCGCTCCGCGGCTCATTTGATATCGAAGCAGGATCGGCCCAGACACTACCGTTGGTGGATGGCATGTCTTCGAGCCAGGAATCGTGCCACGCGGCGCGATCGCCCCAGTTCAGGCCGAGTGCATCCAAGAGCGGCGGCAGGAAGAAAGCGTCCAACTGCGGCACATTGCGCTGATGGGCCGTTGCATAGAATTTTTGCGACTCGCCCAAGACTGCATGGCGCGCGATGTCGGTCCACGGGCCGTCGCCCTTGTGCAGCGCGATCAGACTCAAGGCTAGGTAGTGAAAGCCGTGAATGCGGTGTGCGGTAAGGAGTTTTTCCAAGGTCTCGGCATTGGCCGCGCGACCCTGCTGCCACGACTGCCAACTGCCATGCACGGCGGCCGGCGGCAAGACATAGACGGCTGGCCCACGCTGCGAGAAGGCTGCCTGGCGGATGGCGGCCACGCAAGCTTCGTGGGAATCGTGAAAACTGTCAACCACCAGCGTCACGCGATGGATGCCCAGTTCATCGAGCCGCTCCCACCGCCGAGAGCTGATGTCGGCCGGACTGTTGCCTATCGCACCAACGCCTGGAACCCCATGGGCATGGAGCAAAATAGCATCCCAAATCTCCTCGACCAGCAGTAGGTCGTGTCGGCCATGGGCAACGACCGGATAGGCCTCGTCCAGACCAAATACGCCCGCCTGCACCTTCCAGTCGCTGCTGAGGTAAAGGATGCGATCGAGGTGCTGCGGCAGTTTGGCCCAGAAGCTGATGATCCGCCGGCCGGCGTCGCGGATTGGCCCGACCAGTCGGCCGGGAAGGCGAGAGTCGGCCAGGAGATTCGAGGCCCGAATCTCGTCGGCCGAGAAGCCGTCGCGGAGCAATCCGTGCCAGATTGGCTCGGCTGCGGGAAAGTATCCAAGCGGCAGTTGCTCTAGTTTCCGCAGGTCGAACCCACGCTGGTGCAGGCATCCTCGCGCAACTCGCCAACCGTCGTCGCGGCTGTCGCTGGCTGCCAGCAAGGCTTGAGTGTGCCGAAAATAGGCCTCCCTCAGGCCATCGGCAGGATACTCGGTATGGGGAGGCAACGGATTCATTGGGAAACAGGCCATGAGGGAGAAAGGGCAGGCTTGCGGGCCACATGGACCACGCAAGTCGGGCAATTCAGGATGATTGTAGCGAATTGGCTGGAAATGTCAAATCCATTGGGTCTAGTCGTTTCGCTTCTGAATTTGCTATAATGATGGTTTGAAAGGATATCGTTATGCCAATTCCGATGCAGTTATCTCGGATTATCATCAGTGAGGTGAATGACCAGCAGGTCATTTATCTGAAGGAAATCGGAGGTGAGCGGACCTTTCCGATCCTGATCGGGCTTTTTGAGGCGATGAGCATCAACCGCCGCGTGAAGGGTGAGGAATATCCTCGGCCATTGACGCACGACCTGATCGTCGCGGTAGCGGAAAATCTTGGTGCTGAGTTTCAGGATGTGGTGATCAGCGAACTGAAGGAGCACACCTATTTTGCCCAGTTGCGGCTCCGCCATCAGGGCGAATTGATCGAAGTCGACGCCCGGCCATCGGATGCCATTGCCGTGGCGGTGACCTGCAATCCGCCCCTGCCGATCTATGTCAATGAGGACGTGCTGAACGACGTACTGGGAGAGTGAGGATTCTATCACCCCATCGCGTCGGCGAACTCCTTCAAAAGGGCCGCGCGGCCTCTCTCGCCGTGGTTGCCGGCCACGATCACGTTCACGCGGACCTCGGTCGTGCTGATCAACTCGACATTGATTCCTTCGCTGGCCAACGCGGCAAACAGGCGGCTGGCAACGCTGGTATGACTCTTCATGCCGACGCCAAAAACCGACAACTTGGCCACACGCGGTGAACTATCCGGCGGGGGGCAGCCCAAGCCCTGGGCCTGCTCGCAAATTACGCGGAGCGATTTCTCCAGATCCCGCTGCGGCATGGTGAAGGAGATGTTCGTGCGGCCTTCACGGCCCACGTTCTGCACGATCATGTCGACAACCACACCCGACTGGGCCACCTCGTCGAAAACCTGGGCCGCCAGACCCGGAATATCGGGCACGGCGTTGACGGTCACCAGGGCCTGCGACTCGTCGAGACTGATCTCCTCAATGATCAACTGTTCCATCTTCCCCATGCGGGCGACGACATCGTTTGTACGGCTCGCTTTCGGTGCCTCAACCGCTTTCTTGGCGGTTCCCTCCGGCTCTTTGCCCAAATTGAACTCGGCGTGGACCGTCCGCAAGGCCTCTTGGGCATGTTCGCGAGCTACGAGTACCGAGATCTTGATCTCGCTCGTCGTGATCATCTGGATATTGATCCCTTTTTCCGCCAAGGCGCGGAACATCCGCTCGGCCACGCCAGGTTGCGTGGCCATACCCAGACCAAC
>JANXQG010000539.1 GCA_025356915.1 Planctomycetota bacterium
GGGTTTAAGAGGGAACATTGATTTATCGTTGAATGATGCCATGACCATGCAAGAAATGTCACCCGCCAACCCGAAACCTGAACGTCGCCGGTTCCAATACAGCCTGCGGGCAATGTTCGGTCTCACAACCGGTACCGCAGCGTTTTTCGCCCTGGCTCGCATGCTTGGCTACGTCGATGCGGTGGTTGCTTTGGCCGCGATCGTGGTTTTCGTCGGCATCATGGAATACCCGCATCGAGTTCATCTGCTTACCGGCATCCTTCTGACGCTCGTTGCCGGGATGCTCTTGTGGGCCAACTTGCGGACGACCGGGTGGCAAAAGGAGCTCAATGTATCGCCACCTAACGAGTTAGGCCCTCTGGCAAAGAGTATGTTTTACCGCGGCTGGCCACTTTGTCCGTTTATGATCTGCCCAAGTCACGGCATGACGTTTGATCCCAGTAACGGTGCTGTTTACTTGGCGTTGGCAATAGATGGCATCGTTTTCGTAATTACCCTTTTAGTTACAAGGGGCATCTGCGGGTTCTGCTTCCGAAGGCGAGGCAGGCCGATCACCAAAACGCCGCTGGACACGATGCACCCGTAGGGTGGGTGAAGCACGGAAGCACAACCGCAGTGGTGCGTTGCGCGAACCGGTCTAAACCAGGTGGAAGGTTGCCATTCGGTGGATTCCGTGCGCAACCGACCATTTCCCTGGGGGGTTCGCTCCACGCACCCTACAGTTTATGAATAATCAGCAGCGATTTTCTGGGGCTGAATGTTTCAGACCGTTGGCGCGGCCGCCTCGCCGCTGCCTGCTCCAACCGCTACTGCTACAGGATGCTGCACCGAACCGTGGAACTTCAATTGCTTCTTGCCGGCCACCTCGGCCACTTCGACCGTGATCGTGTCCAATCCGTTGAATTCGCCCTTGAGCAGTTCTTCGGAGAGCGGATCCTCGACCAAGTTCTCAATCGCCCGGCGCAAGGGACGCGCGCCGAAATCGAGATCCTTACAGGCCCTGCGGACGATTAGTTCCTTCGAGTCGTCGGTCAGCACCAGGTCTAGACCGCGCTCCTTGAGCCGCTCGCGAACCTTTTGGACCTCCAACTCGATGACATTCTTCAGATCGTTCTCCGTCAGGTGACGGAAGACGATGATGTCGTCGATACGGTTGAGGAACTCTGGCCGGAAGACTTTTTCGATCTGCTCCTGCACGCGGTTCTTCATGCTGTCGTACGTGGCGTCATCGTCTGGCTTCTGGAAACCGAAGGCCGCTTCGTTTTTGATTGCGTCGGCACCCGCGTTCGTGGTCATGATGACGATCGTGTTGCGGAAGTCAACATTGCGGCCGAAGCTATCGGTCAAACGACCCTCTTCCATGACCTGCAGCAACGTGTTGAAGACGTCCGGGTGGGCCTTCTCGATTTCGTCGAGCAGCACCACGGCGTACGGCCGACGACGGATCTTCTCGGTCAACTGGCCGCCTTCCTCGAAGCCGACGTAGCCCGGCGGGGCACCGATCAAGCGACTGACGTTGTGCTTCTCCATGTATTCGCTCATGTCGATCTGGATCAGGGCTTCTTCGTCGCCGAACATGAATTCGGCCAGGGCCTTGGCCAAGAGGGTCTTACCCACGCCGGTGGGGCCGGCAAAGATGAAGCAGCCGGTGGGCCGCTTGGGATCCTTCAATCCGCTGCGGCTACGGCGGACGGCCTTGGAGATCGACTTGATTGCCTCGTCTTGGCTGACGACCCGCTTGTGCAGATCGCCTTCCATCCGCATGAGTCGCATCGAGTCCTCGGTCGACATCCGGACCAGCGGAATGCCGGTGATTTTCGACACGACTTCGGCAATCACGTCCTCGTCGACCACGCCGTCGGTGGCGCGGGACTTTTCCCGCCACTCGTGCGTGATCAACTGTTTCTTCTTTTTGAGCTTGTCGGCCTGATCGCGCAGCGCGGCGGCCTTCTCGAAATCCTGGTTCGCGACCGCTTCTTCCTTCTCGCGATTGAGGTTCTCGACCTCTTCGTCGATCTCCTTCAGATTGGGCGGACGAGTCATCGACTTGAGGTGAACCCGCGCGCCCGCTTCGTCGATCACGTCGATCGCTTTATCCGGCAGGCAGCGGCCGGTGATGTAACGGCTCGACAACTCGACGGCTGCCTCGACGGCGTCGTCGGTAATCTGCACGTGGTGGTGCGTCTCGTAGCGATCGCGGAGACCTTTGAGGATCTCGATCGTTTCCGGCTTGGTCGAAGGTTCGACCATCACTACTTGGAAGCGGCGGTCCAACGCGCTATCCTTCTCGATATACTTGCGATACTCATCGAGCGTGGTGGCGCCGATGCACTGAATTTCGCCGCGGGAAAGGGCCGGCTTAAGCACGTTCGAGGCGTCGATTGCGCCCTCGGCACCGCCCGCCCCCACGAGGGTATGCAGTTCGTCGATGAACAAAATCGTGTTCTTTGCGCGGCGGACTTCATTCATCACCGCCTTAATGCGCTCTTCAAACTGGCCGCGATACTTCGTGCCGGCAACCATCATTGCCAGGTCGAGCACCACAATGCGACGATCGGCAAGCAATTCGGGCACGTCGCCGTTGACCACGCGTTGAGCGAAACCTTCAACGATGGCCGTTTTGCCCACCCCGGCCTCACCCAGCAACACCGGGTTGTTCTTGGTGCGTCGGCCGAGGATTTGCATCGTCCGCTCGATTTCCTTCTCGCGGCCGATGACCGGATCGAGCTTCCCTTGCCGTGCCAGTTCGGTCAGGTCGCGGCCGAAGCTGTCCAGGGCAGGTGTCTTCGACTTGCCAGATCGCGGCGACTCGCCGCCTTGGCTCTGCTGCTCGCGTCCACCACCACCGCCGCCGCCACTCAGGCTGCCAGCCCGCTCGGAGCCTTCGGACCCTTCCATGCCGTGCCCCAACAGGCTCAGCACTTCCTCGCGGACCTCTTCCAACTTCAGACCGAGGTTCATCAGCACCTGCGCTGCCACGCCTTCCTGCTCGCGTAACAGGCCCAGCAGGATGTGTTCGGTGCCGACGTAGTTGTGGCCCAGATTGCGGGCCTCTTCCATCGAATACTCGATCACTTTCTTAGCGCGGGGCGTCTGCGGCAGTTTGCCCATGGTCACCATGTCGGGACCGCTTTGCACGAGCTTTTCGACCTCGAGGCGGATCTTGCGGAGATCGACCTCGAGATTTTTCAGCACATTGGCGGCCACGCCGCTGCCCTCTTTGATCAGACCGAGCAGGATGTGCTCGGTGCCAATATATTCGTGATTGAACCGCTGGGCCTCCTGGTTTGCCAGTTGCATCACCTTACGGGCGCGGTCAGTGAATCGTTCGTACATTTAATGGTCTCCCTTGCTCTCATGCTCCGAATTCACGGAGGTAACGGTATGCTTGCGGGCCTCGGTGAGCAACCCCCCCTCACGGTGGATCTCCAGTGCCCAGCGATGGGCACCGTCAAGCCGTACGAGATGATTGAGTTGATGAGTCGCGTCGTCGAACCGCTTGGTGTGTCGCAAGAGCGTGGCCATCAGGAGCCTCGCTTCCAGGTCGTGCTCGTCACAACGCAACAGGACGTTCAACTTTCGTTCGGCTTCAAACCAGTTCCCTTTTAAGTAATCTTCCAAGGCTTCTTCAAAAAATTTTCCACCGGTTTTCTCGAAGGCCGCCGCTTGTCGCCGGTCAGTCCAGGCCCAGTAACCTACGGAAATGCTCCAGGCCACTCCAAGGAAAACCCAACTAATTATACGCAGCTCGGGAGCGAACAAGTCGGTCCAAAACCAAGTTCCCAGGAGAACCGCATTCAACAAGGCCGCTGCCGCGACGGCAAAGGCCAAGGCGGCCCAATTCCCATCACGAACCAACTGCGGTAATCCCGGCCACAAGTAGACCGGCCACGGCGTCCTGTGCATCGGCTTTCACACCCCTGACCAGAGCCCTTGCTCCCCCTTCGTAAAACGGAATTTATTTCGTTGCCTTGTCTTTTTCAGACAAACGGAATGAATTTCGATCTACATATATCCAGTGGCACTGATACCCACCACTAGACGGATATCGGCTCGCCGAAACCTCCCCAATCAACGGTTCCTCGCAATCCACGAGCCGGTAACCACCGAATTGTAGCTTTGAAAAGGATTGGAATCAAGGTAACTCATGGAAAGAAGGAATGGCTGCCCGGATTGCATCGACGAAAGCGATTTGAGAGACTAAAGAGTATGAATTCCCAGCATGTTTCCGATCCTATAGCCCTACTCAGAATCCTCGATGCGGCCGCCAATCGCGCTCGGGAAGGACTTCGGGTGATCGAAGATTGGGTCCGCTTTGCCTTGGATGACGCCCATTTGACGGGGCACTTGAAGCAAATTCGTCACGATCTGGCCACCGCCTTGGCTTGTATTCCGTGGGAACAAAGACTGGCTGCCCGAGAAACCCAGGCCGATGTCGGGACCGGAATTACCACTCCTTCGGAGTATAGCCGAGAGAAGCTTTCGGACGTTTTGACGGCCAACTTTCTCCGGCTTCAAGAGAGTCTCCGGAGCCTTGAAGAATTCGGAAAAATACTTAACCCCACTGTTGGCTGCATGATTGAGCAGCTTCGGTATCGGACTTACACCGTTCAGCGAGTACTCGACTCCACGCGCATCGGGTTGGAACGATTGGCGACGGCGCGACTTTACGTGTTGCTCGATGGGCAATCGTCGTTTGAGCAGTTTGAGCGAATGGCCCAGCGACTGATTGAGGCTGGGGTGGACGTTCTACAGTTACGCGACAAGCGGTTGGCCGACCGTGAGCTGATCGACCGTGCGCGGCGTTTGCGGCGACTGACACGGGATACCTCGACGCTCTTGGTGATCAATGATCGGCCCGATCTGGCCGCCTTGACGCAGGCCGATGGTTTCCACGTCGGTCAGGAGGAGCTTTCCGTGAAGGATGCGCGATCGATCGTCGGTCTGGACATGTTGATCGGCGTCTCCACGCATTCGATTGAGCAGGCTCGGCAAGCGGTGCTCGACGGGGCGAATTACATCGGCGTCGGGCCGACGTTTCCTTCCGGCACGAAACAGTTCGATCATTTTCCTGGGGTGGAGTTGTTGCGCGCGGTGGCCGCCGAGATTCGGTTGCCGATGGCTCCGGTGGGGAGGGGCGGAGACGAGGGCGCGCCCCGCCGAGGGTGTGCGCCTGCGACCGCTGAAGTCGAAGACTTCGACTTAACCCGAACGTGCGCGCTGTCGAAGGGACGCCGCGCGGGCGGCGCGCTGCATCCTCGCTGCGCACTCGCCGTGCTGACGCACGGCTCGCGCTCGCTGCGGATGGGTATGAGCGCCGGCGCAAGCGCCGGCTTACTCAAGGTTCGCGTGGCGGGATTCCATCTCTTCCGCGGAGATGGAATCCCGCCACGCGAACCTTGAGTAAGCCGGCGCTTGCGCCGGCGCTCATACCCATCCGCAGCGAGCGCGAGCCGTGCGTCAGCACGGCGAGTGCGCAGCGAGGATGCAGCGCGCCGCCCGCGCGG
>JANXQG010000545.1 GCA_025356915.1 Planctomycetota bacterium
CTCCTTGGGCAAGACCACGCCTTCGCGCTTCCAACGATACAAATCCTTTGAGGAGTAACAGGCGATTCCCGTCCGGTTGCGGTCGCCGTGGGTTTTGTCTTCACCGTACCAGTAATAAACGCCGTCGCGCAGCAGAATGCCCCCGCCGTGAGCCTGAATTGGTTTGCCGTCCGTGTCGAGCCAGACTTCGCCCGGCCGGAATTCGGATTGCGCCCAAGTAGTGGCGGCGACCAGCACAAACACGATCGTTAGAAGCAGTCGTGTGTACGGCGAAAGGATCGCCCAAGAGAACCTTTTAACAGTCATGTCGGTTATTCCGTTCCTTTAACTTGTGGTGTAGGCTTCTCGCCTGCAAATACCACGAAACTTAGGGTTCAATTCGGTAGAGATGTGTCTTCGTCCGCAAGATCAGAGCCTTGCCGGTGACGGCGGGCGAGGCCATGAAGCCGTTGTCGAGTTGGTTGACGGCGAGAACTTTCAGCTCACGTTCGGGGGCGATGACCGTCGTCTTGCCGTCATGATCAAAGAAATAGATCCGGCCGGGCGAGGCCAGTGGCGAGGCCGAGAAGAAACCGCGAATCCGCTCCTGCCAGACCTTCGTACCGGTCTTGGCCTCCAAACAGGTGGCGATGCCGTTGTCGTTGACAAAGAACAGCAACTCGCCGACCAGAACGATGGACGGCTTGGTTGGTAGGTTTTTCTCCTTATCCTTCCAAACGACGTGGCTCGAAGTGATATCGCCATGCCCGTCGGGCCGCACCGCCCAGATCTCCGGCCGGTCGAATCCCGTATTCAGAAACAGCAGCCCCTGACCATGCAACGGGTGGGAGACATTGGAAAATCCACCTGGATAGCACACTTTCCAGATCTCCTTGCCAGTTTCCGGCACGTAGGCGAAGGCGGCGAAGGCCCCGCAACTGATCAATTGTGGACCATCGACGTCGATCATGGTCGGCGTGGAGTAGGCCTTGCGACGATCTCCTTCAGCTTTGGCGTAATCGGTCGTGCGATTTTTTTTCCAAACGGTCTCACCCGACTGTTTGTCGAGGGCCACGACATACTGCACATCGGTGCCGTCGAAATTCAGGATGAGCAAGTTTTTGTAAACCAAGGCCGAGGAGCCAGGGCCCATGAAGTGGTTGCAATGCAGGTCGCGCCGCGCCCAGAGCGTCTTGCCCGAGGCAGTGTCCAGACAGGCCGTGCCATAGGTGCCAAAGTGGACGTACACTCGCCCAGCCTCGACGACGGGCGTGGGTGAGGCATAGCTATTCAGCTCGTTGATGTGTTCCGGCTTCTCGACCTCAAAAACGCGGATATCGTGTACGATCTTGCCCGAGTCGCGATCAACGCATACGGCAAACAGTTGTTTACCGTCTTCCGCGGCGGTGGTCAGCCAGATTTGCTTGTCCCAGACGACGGGCGACGAGTGGCCGCGGTCGTGGATTGCCGTTTTCCAGCGGACGTTTTTCTTCTCACCCCAAGTTAAAGGGAGGTCGGCCTGCCGACAGGAGCCGTTGGCGGCCGGGCCAAGGAATTGCGGCCAAGATTCTTCGGCCGCGACCGATCCAGCACAGGAAAACAGAATCACGAAAGCAAGGGAACGCATGGCGGATTTTCGAGGCAGGTTGAGGGGGGAGGAGAACTGCAATGTCCGCTTATTCCGTTGCCTTTCAGACGGGCAGTGCGGCGACGTCTCCGGCAATCTCAAGTTGCGACTCGGTTCCTTCTTCAATGGTAAGCCAACTCGGAGCATCAATCTCCAAAACTACTTCGTCGCCCACGATTTGCAAAACGGTGACCGTAATATCGCCGTTAATGACAATGCTATCACCCTTGGATTGAAAAAAAATATTCACAGGTGGAGCCTCCTTGGATTTTTAGGTGGTTGAAAAAATAGATAGGGACCGATCACAAGATCGCCAACTGCTATCAGTGCTAGCTTCGAGGAACTCTGAAATCAGGAGCTTTCTTGCGACTGACTCGCTTGTGTTGGGCTGCCTTGCGATCAAGCTCCAATTGTTATACTAGCCGTGCGAAGTTTCCGAAAGCCCCTGCTTTGAATTTTTTGTCCGAAAAACATGCAACTGCCCCCTTCGCATTGGACTTTGCAGTTCTCCTGGTGTCTGCTTGCGGGGCCGAGCGTTCCTGTTATAATGACCTGAACTTGGCCGTCCTTTCTGGTGAGCAATTCGACCATGCCGACACTCTTTCAAACTAGTCCCTATCGGTTTCATGCAGGCGTACCATGAACCATAACCACTGATTTCATCCAGGTGACTGAGCCTGCCGCATTGCGCGTTTGGGTGGAACAAAGAACCGTATTTTTGAAGCTGACGAACGCGCGGACCGTCGGTTTTTCCTCCGACCGCTTCAGGCTTCTTCAAAAGGCGACGAATGAGCAGAAGATTTGTTGTGCTGGATCGTGATGGCACGATCATCGTCGAACGCCAATACCTTTCCTCCCCCGACCAGGTGGAATTATTGCCGGGAGCAGGTGCCGGCCTGCGCGCGATGCGCGACTTGGGCCTCGGCTTGGTGATTGTGACCAATCAGTCCGCCGTGGGGCGGGGTCACTTCGGCACGGCCCGACTGGAAGAGATTCATGGCCGCCTGAGAGAACTTCTGCTAGCCGATGGCGTGGAATTAGATGAAATTTATGTTTGCCCTCATACGCCGGAAGATGGATGCGATTGTCGCAAGCCGCTGCCCGGGTTACTGAACCAGGCGTCGCGAGAATTGGGGTTCGATCCGGCCCACGCACTTGTAATTGGCGATAAACCGTGTGATATTGAGTTAGGGCAGGCAGTAGGGGCGACGACGATTCTTGTTCGCACCGGCTACGGCGCGGAGCATGAGGCCGCCCGATCGGTCATGCCGGATTATGTGGCGGAGGATCTCGTGGAAGCGGCCAAGTTTGTTCCGCAGTGGATCGCAGCCGTCCAAAGCGAAGGGGTCAGGTCCATGTTTTCGGGCAAGGATCTCGGGTGAATTTCATGCGTTCTCGCCGATAAATGGACCAGACCCCGGACTTTGCAATTCTCCTGTTGCCGTGGAAAGGAGAATTGCGTCTGACTGCGGCCGAATGTGGATTGCCAGTAACGGACTCGCCGACAGTTTGCCTGTCCCCTGCGGTTGTCAATGGATGTCGCAGATTCTTGACAGGAAAGAGATCAGGTCGTAGCCGTCCCAGATCGGTCCGAAATCGGCGGTCTTGCCAACGGGGACTATGCGATCGATACCCGAGAGCCTATTGGATAGGATCCATTCTTGCAAGTCTTCGGGGCGGAAGCCGATGTAGGAGAGTGTTTGATATTTTCTTGTGATGATGGCTGCAAGGGCGTCGAGACTCCGATCGTCGTATTCGAGGAAGCTTCCGCCTGCGCAACGGTATTGATCGAGGTCGGGGAATAAAGTCTCGATGCGGATGCGGTCGATCAAGTTGTCTGGCATTTTTTCCTGCATTACACCGATTTGGTCGATCGCGCAGCGACATAGTGCGGTGAACTTGTCCACCGCGATTACGGGTTCGAGGGCATAGCGTTCCTTGATGCATTCGTGAACAGCATCCCAAAATTTGCCTTTGGCCTCACAAATCGCTTCATGCGACCCGATCCACACCATCAGGCGAGGGGAAGAGCATGCGTTTTGGTCGTACAGATACGTGTCGTTATAAAAATCCTGCGCGGTCTTGATGGGGTCGGATTTCTCAAGATAAGCGGCAGCTTGGATGACACAGAGCGAGTATCGGTCGGCGAAGGTCAAATCGAAAGCGCGGGGAGGAATAGGGATTTTCCTGATTTCGTGAATGGTATCGTCGCCGCCCCAGATGATGCGCACGTCGCACAGGGATGAGAGGTAGGCAGTGATGTCATTGTTTTGATTATAGCGGACTATCGCGATGTGGTTTTTGAGAGTCCTGAAGGTGTCGTTTTCAAAGATCTGTTGAATTGCGCGACAGACAATGCCTGTCTGGGGGAATGACTTGGTTGGTGCCCGCACGATGCAGGCATTTCCCGAAAGAAGGCCGCACACAAGGGAATAGGCGAAATTGATGGGGACGTTGGAAGGGGCGATGTGGAAGGTGACGCCACGACCGAGGCGGTTTGAAATCCGCGATTTGTAGGTTTCCTTCAGCTTTTCGATGTTTCCCTTGCGACAGAAGAAGCCGAATGTGATGACGTCCGGATAAACTTTCGCTTCTTTGTCGGTCATCAGGCTTTGGGAGAGCGCGTTCAGAAACTGGCAAATTTCATCCGCGAAGGGCCTGAAGGCGCGCAGGGAGGTCATGCCGTCGAGTACGGGAGCGGAAGAACCGAGGAACTCGATTTTATCTGGTTCGATCTGCATAGGTATCACTGCACCCCCTGATTTCAGCGTTTTTCAATCGGCCAGAGATACTGAAGTATTTGCCAAGTCGTCCACAGGGACAGTCGTCTTCGCCGAGTAGGACGCCTTCGTCTTCTGTGAGAAGCGAGTGCCCTGGATAGGATCCGGGCAAGATGGACAGCACCTGAATGATTCCCTTTTCGCCGATGTCCGCCACGCTGAAGTCCCTTGCCCGGCGGATGATGACGTCGGAAAAAATGCTGGCGTGCAGGTGGCCGCATTCGCATTCCATGTAGATGGACCCGGTTTGCTCGATCATGCCGTAATAGTCGTATACTCGTTGGATGCCGCAGACCTCGTGCAAGGCTTTTTTGAAAGCAGTAGGAGAGACCGCTTGGTCGGCAAGTTTTTTCCAACCACCACCGTGAAGGATCGTACCTTTGGAAAGGTCAGGGCGGAATCCGGTTCTTTTGAGTTCCTTGTAGAAATGCTGCCAGATGATGAAGGTGAAGCCGAATAACAGGATGTTCTTGCCTTCGTGCTTCTCCAGGAAAGCAGCGATACCCTCGCCATCAAGATTCATGTTCTCGTCTAGCGCATAAATGCGGTCGCAGGAGAACATGGAAAAGCCAAGAATGCCCGCACTCCTAGCGGAAAACATCGCTCGGTTCTCGATCACGGCAGAGGAGTCCAGAATCAGCATGGGCAGGCGTTTCTGCCCGAAGTAGGAAGCTACGATCTTGGAGAGAGCCTTTGTCTGGCGGACGGCCGTGGCACTGTCCAGAAATATCCGGGAGACCTGCTGGCCGGACGTGCCGGACGAAGTCATTGTCTTGATGACGGCTGCCTTGTCGATGCTCAGCAGATCGTATTCCTTGAAAAGTCGCACGGGCAGAAAAGGAAGGTCGTAATAGCTCCTGGAAGGCGTCGTATCGAATTGAATTGCATCGATAATCCGCCGGTACTGCCAGCACGCCTGGTAATGGTGGCGAGTCAGTGAGTTCAGGGTTTCCGACAACAAGGCATGCTTACTCTCTTTGTTCAGCGAGTACGGGGGAATGGCGAAGTAGGAATCATCGTTCATTGCGGCATTCCCTTTGCCTGGTGTAATCCATCAGAGAACTCCTCGAGTTTGGTGTAGAGCGTTTTTCCAACTCCGTTTTTAGGGATCGCTTCGATGGGGGTGACGGAAAAGGCTGTTGAATTGATGCCCGTCTTTTCGGAAACCGCACTTTAGGCCAAAACCGGTCTTGATTGGCTAAATTGCCCTGGACACAAAAGCGGCTCTCGGCAATGGTTGGTGATCCAAAACTTCATCAAATCCATTGCGAGAGCCAAGGACGGCTAAGTATAAGGGATCTTCAAAGCGTCCGCAACCGAAGCACAAGAAATCCAAGCAGTCCCGGCACGACAAGCGCAAGCGTCTTCAGAGCCGGAATCCGCAGCGGAAGAAGACCGCCAAAGCCAAAGTGCCCTTAGCCGGAGCCCTGCGCAAGGCGGTTTCCGCCTTGCAAGCGGTCATGGACCGCCGCATCGCCTTTCGCCTGGCGATCGTGGTGGTCGGAATGTTGCTGGCCGACGATCGACGCACCGCCAGTGCCTGGTTCTTGGCCGGAGGCGTGCGGGATGAATGGGATCGGTTTTACGACTGCCTGGGCAGCGCGGGGCGGGCTTCGGAAAAACTGGCCGCAGCGGTACTCGGCCTGATCGTGCGAAAGTTCGCGCCGAAGCTCGGTGATCGCATTGAGTTGGCGATGGATGACACCCCCACGTCACGCTATGGGCGGCACGTAGAAGGTGCCGGCATCCATCGCAACCCCACGCCTGGACAGGCGGACGAGAAATGGCTGTACGGACATAACTGGGTCTCCCTGGCCTGGCTGGCCAAGCATCCGCAGTGGGGCGTGATCGCTCTTCCCTTACGCTCGATGCTATACGTCCGCGAGGTCGACGTCCCGAAGCTGGCGAAGAAATATGACTGGGAATTTCGCACCAAGCACGAACTTGGCGTCGTCTTGTTGACGTGGTTTATGCAGTCAATTCAGGCGATGCGAGAGAAGACCAAGGTTTGGCTGACGGTCGATGGTGGCTATGCAGCGCAACCGTTCCTCAAACCGGTGGGCACTTTGGGCATCGTGGTCGTCAGTCGCTTGCGCAAGGACGCCTGCCTCCACGACCTGCCAGGCCCCGTCGATCCCCACCAACGCGGGAAGCCCCGCACCTATGGCAAGAACAAACTCAGTCTGGCGAAGCGCGCCGGGCATCGGGAAGGTTGGCAAACGATCGCTTACAATTCCCGCGGCGTAGAAGTGACCCGTCAGTACAAGACGTTCCTGGCGACCTCGGAACTCGTCGGCGGCGCGATCCGCGTGGTGATTCTTCGCTACGAGGACGGCAGTTGGGCGCCCTACTTCTGCACGGACACCTCGGCCGAAGTGCGCGACATCCTGGAAGTCGTTGCCGCGCGCTGGGCGATTGAAGAACACTTCCACGACGTCAAGGAAGTTTGGGGTGCCGGGCAGCAGCAGGTTCGCAACATCTGATCGAGCATCGGCTGCTGGCACTTGAACCAATGGATGTACGCGTTGGTCGAGCTATGCTGCTGGGACACGCCGCAAACCGAACTGAGCGACCGCCGCGCACGCTCGTGGGACAATCCTGATCGCCGTCCCTCCCATGCCGACCGTCGCCGCTCAATTTCGCGGCAAATGCTGCAAAAACAATTTCTCGCCGTTCTGCCCAACACGCCCGACAGGCGTAAATTCCGCAGCCTGATTGCAAGCCTTCTCAACCTCTGCGTATAATCGATCCGTCCGATCTGTGATCGGACAATGATGCCCTAAAGTGCAGTTGTAGAAGGGAGGCCGATAAAACGGCCCCAACACCCTCACAGCTACATGACGTAGC
>JANXQG010000580.1 GCA_025356915.1 Planctomycetota bacterium
ACGCCAAGCTGCGACAACAAGCTATTACAGCGGTTGGTGACGTCGGCCGTCACGGCTCCCGCGTTACTTGCCGTCGTCGGACGGGTTGCCGTTCGCGCCCCCTCGTAAGCCACCGAGTTCATCCGTGTGCGAACGTAGATCAGGTTGCATGTCTCCATCGCACCCATGATCAGGGTAATCAGGAAAGGGAGACATAAAGCGAGTTCCACGGCCGCCGCGCCGCTGCGTTCCGGCTGTCCGCGGCGTGAACATCTCGGCTGGCAATATCGTTTCATGGTTTGGGTTCTCATTGCTCAGGATGTCTCGGCTTGGTGCCATGGACCAAGCCGAGTGGCGGCAGCATCATGAGTTTTTACTTCGGTAGTGTCCCGTTGATGGCCTGTCGAAGGATATTGGCATTATTCACCCCTACGTCGATTACGACGACGACGTCGTTGAAATCCCCGTCGCCGCTCTGGTAGGTGTCCTCAAAGCTGACAATCATGTATTGACTGTTATCGGGAAAGAAGGCAACCATGTGCTGCAATCCATCCGGATTAGCGTTCGGATCGTTGTAGTACGTGTACTGCGGAGTGCTGCCGCTGGAGTCGAGATTTGCCATGAAGGCGAGGGCTAATTGCTGGCCAGCCTTCACGGTTGGCAATTGCACGAAATCGCCGCTCAGAAGAGGCACCGCTGTCGTCCGCTTACCATTGGTCTGCTTGGTAGTGCAATTATTTGAATAGCAGGAATTCGTGGTGGGAAACACGAGGTAGTTGGTTCCCGACGGTGCCTGGCCGTTGGGCAGGGCAGCATTACCGATCGTCACGCCCAAGGCACTGGTATACCAGCCGCCGTCCATGAAGAAGTAGATTCGCGGCGCGTAGTCGCTGAAGAAATAGAGCCGCTGGGGGTCCAGCTTGCTCTGGCTGGCCGATACGTACCGCATCCCTTCCGTAAGGCTTCTGGTGACCATTTGCAGGAAGGTCGCACGACGACTCTCGAAGTCCTGCGCCTTGGCGTCGCAGTTCGCCGTTTGCACTTTGTCGTAAATCGGCCATCCCAGGGGACGGTAGGTCGACTGTACAGGCGAGTACGTTGCGCCAAAAGCAGTGAAGGCCAGTGAACTCGCCAGTCCAAGGACCACACAAAAACCAAGATGCGGAATCTTCATCATTTACCCTTTCTTAAAGACAAAAGTGGCTACGGAAATCGGGTGGAGCCTAATGAAAAAGCCGAGAAAAGAGACCCCTCAATTGAAGGCTAGCTCACAGGACAAGATAGTCAAACGAAGAAAGCAAAATGGCGGAAAGAGATTGGCAGAATCTACTTGCGCAGTGCAATTATGAGACCCACCAGCCCGGTGAAGACGAGAAATGCCGCGAGAAGGGCACCGGCGATCCAGGCCTGGCTGGTCTTGTTTTCCTCGCGGCGCAATATCTTTTCCTTGCGTCGCTGAAATTCAACGCTGTCTTCATAGCGAAGTTCAAACGTCTTTTTACAGGCAGGGCAGCGGCCGTTCTTACCCAGCAAATCACTTTTGGCTTTGACTAGATGGCCCGAGGGACAACGGATGTGCAGAACTTTCGGCGGATCCTGCGGCGCAACCGTCTCTTCGATCGCTGCCGGAGCAGACTGCAAGAAGTCCTGACCTCCGGCATTCGGCTCAAACGTCGTCACGGGCATCGACGGAACAGGAAAACTTGTTGATGGAAGTGAGCCTTCTGGAAACGATGGCGCGAGGAACAATGGCGAGGGCAGCGATGGTGCAGGGAAGGAGAACGCAGGCAGCCGAGAGGCCGCAGTTTGCTCGGCCTCCGCTTCGCCTTGACCGGGGAACTCGAAAGGAAGCGACTCTTTGGCACTGGGATCAAACCCGAGATTGAATTGCGGCGAACCCGTTTCGCTTTGGGGCGATGTCGCCGGAGGTTGCGTTGGTGTTTCGGATGGAGCCACCGCAGGACCAAACGTAAACGGCAGGGCCGCTGACATGAGATAGGGTCCAGCAGGCATGGGGCCGCTGGGCATCATCGGCATGGTCTGGGGCGGAATCAAAAAACTGCTGCCGCACATCGGGCATTGGAACAACTGGCCGACCTGTGACAGTTCACCCTGCAAAACATGCCCTTGGGGACAACAGAACTGGAACGACATGCTTTATGCCCTTTCCGAATCATCGTGGTGGGGCTTTCCGGTCCCGAGTGCCTCGGTCAGTATTTCCCAGAGTGCCTCCAAGGACTGCGGAATGACACGAATACCGGCTAGGGTGGGCATGAAGTTCGTGTCGCCGTGCCACCGCGGCACGATATGCCAATGAACATGGCCCGGAAGGCCCGCGCCGGCAACCTGCCCGAGATTCAATCCGACGTTGAACCCTTCCGCCCGGATCGTATGTTCCAACAGCCCAGTCATTTGGACGATCGTCCGCATCAGGTTGTACTGTTCAACTGCTTCGAGTTGGTCCAATCGGGCCACATGGCGTTTTGGGGCAATCAACAGATGCCCATTGTTATAGGGATAACGATTGAGTACTGTCAGCGAATGGTGGCCATGCTGCACGACCAGGCGGTCGCGATCGTTGTCGCCGGCCACTGCCTGGCAGATGAAGCAATCGGGATCACCACCAGGAAGCAGAGTTGCGGGAGCAGGCTTCTTTTCCTGGTCGCCGGTAATGTATGCCAGTCGCCAAGGGGCCCATAGCTGTTCGTGATTCACTATTTTATTTCCCCAGGCAACGCCCGATTTGCCGCACGGCTTGCCGCAGGCGGTTCTCATTCTCGACCAGGGCCAATCGCAAGTGACCTTCGCCGGCAGGTCCGAAACCGCCGCCAGGACTTACCGCTACGTCGCCTTCCTGGAGCAGTTTCATGGAAAAATCGAAAGAATTCATCTGGCTCGCCCAAGGCTCGGGAATTTTTGCCCAAACAAACATGGATGCCTTCGGCCGATCGATCGGCCAACCAAGCCGCTCTAAACCGTCGCAGAACACGTCGCGACGATGCTGATAGATCAACGATTGGGCTTCGACAGCAGCCTCGGCATTCCGCAAGGCCAGAATTGCTGCAATCTGGATCGGCCGGAACATGCCGTAATCGTAATAACCCTTGATCGTCGAGAGGGCACGCACCATCTCGGCATTGCCGCCGCAGAACCCAACCCGCCATCCGGCCATGTTGTAGCCCTTGCTCATTGTGGTCAACTCCACGGCTACGTCGATACCGCCTGGCACGGCAAGAATGCTCGGTGCCTTGTAACCGTCGAACGTCACGTCGGCATAGGCTAGGTCGCTAATAATCATGATGCCATAACGCTTGGCTAACTTGACCACCTCAACATAGAACTCCGGCTCGACGACCGTAGTTGACGGGTTGTGCGGATAGTTCACGATCCAAACCTTCGGCCGCGGCACCATGTGGCGGCAAGTGTAATCGACATTGGCCAGCAGCTTTTGTGGATCGGTAACTTCCAGCAAGATCGCGTTCGCCGACGCCAGGGCAACCGCATAAAGATGGGCCGGATAGGACGGGGCGGGCACGATCGCCGTATCGCCGGGTCCCAAAAGCGCGAGACACAAGTGACTGAAACCTTCCTTCGAGCCTAGACAGGCGATCAGCTCGCGCTGGGGGTCTAGCCGCACTCCATACTGGCGGAAGTATTTGCTGGCCACTTCGCGGCGAAGGCTGAGGATGCCAGCCGCCTCGCTATACCCGTGGTTTTTTGGATCCCGGGC
>JANXQG010000605.1 GCA_025356915.1 Planctomycetota bacterium
CTCATGTTTCGGGCTTTCTCCGACCGGACACGACTGCGAATTCTCCACGTTTTGCGCGGTGGAGAACTCTGCGTGGGTGATATCGTGGCGAGCCTTCGTGCTCCACAACCGCGCATTTCGCGTCATCTGGCCTATCTGCGGAAGGCCCACTTGGTCGTAGTTCGCAAGTCGGGCCTTTGGAGCCATTACTCTTTGGCCCCAGCCAAAACCCCGTTTCACCGAAAGCTACTCGATTGTCTGGGGAAATGTTTTGCCAAGGTGCCCGAGCTTCAGGCAGACGAAGTCCAATCCATGAAGGTCAGAAATTCCGGCGGCGGCTGCCCCTCCTGTTGAGACATCGCGTTGGACTTTGCAAATCTCCTGGCCGGGCTCCTTTTGCATTCATGGCCGTGGTATAATTGGCTTTTCCGCAATTCCCCCGTCTTTGGAGCTTACTCATGCAGTCGCCGCACAAGAATTCCGTTTCCCGTCGAGACTTCTTGAAAAACACCGGCCGTGTCGCAGCCGCCACGACCCTGGTGGCCTCGATGGTCCCGCATGTTCATGCCGCCGAAAACAATACCATCCAGGTCGCGCTCGTGGGCTGCGGTGGGCGAGGGACGGGGGCGGCAGGGCAGGCCCTGTCGGTTCGCTCGGGCCCAATCAAGCTCGTGGCCATGGCCGACGTCTTCGAGGACCGCCTGACGAGCAGTTTGCGCGCGCTCAAGCGAGAGTGTGGCGACGCGGTACAAGTGCCCAAGGAGCGGCAGTTCATCGGCTTCGACGCCTACAAATCGGCCATGGATTGCCTCAAGCCGGGCGACGTCGCCATTTTCGCCACCCCACCGGCTTTTCGCTGGGTGCATTTTATGTACGCCATTCAGAAGAATTTGAACGTCTTCATGGAGAAGCCGGTGACGGTCGATGCTCCTACGACTCGCCGCATGTTGAAGTTGGCCGAGGAGTCGCAGCAAAAGAACTTGAAGGTTGGCGTGGGCCTGATGTGGCGGCACTCGAAGGATCATATCCAACTGGCGGATCGCATTCAATCCGGCGACCTGGGGCAGATCCTAACGCTACGGGCCTATCGCATGCATGGTCCGGGCGGATTCTTCCAGTCGGATCGCAAGCCGAATGGGATCAGCGACTTGCTCTACCAGGTGCAGCGGTTCCATAGCTTCCTGTGGGCTGGCGGCGGTTGTTTCAGCGATTTCTACGTCCACCAAATCGACGAGTGTTGCTGGATGAAAGGCGCATGGCCCATCGAGGCCCACGCGCTGGGTGGTCGCCACTATCGCGGCAACTCGGTCGACCAAAACTTCGATAATTATTCGGTAGAATACACGTTTGCCGACGGCACGAAGTTCTTTATGTTCGGCCGCACCATGTCGGGGTGCTACGAACAGTTTGCCAGCTATGCCCACGGCACCAAGGGAATGGCCGTAATCTCGTCTGGCGGTCATAGCACGGACAAGGCCCAGATCTTCAGCCAGCAGTTGCCCAAGCGTACGGCTTCGCTGTGGAAGAACTCTGGCGGCTGCGATTGCTATCAGGAAGAGTGGAATGCCCTGATCGCCGCCATCCGTAACGATAAGCCTTACAACGAAGTCAAACGCGGGGCCGAAGCCAGCCTAGTAACATCGATGGGACGCATGTCAGCCCACACCGGAAGGATCGTCACCTGGGATGAAATGCAGCGGCTCGATCACGAGTTTGCGCCGGGTCTCGACAAGCTGACTATGGACTCACAGGCCCCGCTGCCTGCCGAAGCTGACGGGCGATATTCGGTGCCGCAACCAGGTATCGTCACCAAACGCGAGTATTGAATACCTCCATGTTCGGCTAGAGGTGCTTTTTGTTGCCGGGTCGGTGGCTTTCAAACAGGTTGTCAAACAGGGGTTGACAGCACCTAGGGGACGTGTTAAATCTCCTGACACTAACTTCCATATTTCAAATTTCCGATTTGTTTAGAATTTTGGTAGCCGTTCGTGGGTGAGGGTGGGTCAACTCAACAAACCAAGCGACTTTTTCAAGCATCGGTCAATCCCTTTCATGACCCCGAGCGGAAGGTGGCCGATCACCCGACCGAGGAAATGGCGATGGAGTGTCATCAGATGCTCGCACTTTACCCCAGAATCATGCAGCAGCCCTGATTGTTGTCCCTCGGGAGTCTTGGTTTCGATAAACAGTTGCGTTGGC
>JANXQG010000618.1 GCA_025356915.1 Planctomycetota bacterium
TCTGCTGTCGGCGGTTGCCCCGTTGCGTAAAGTGGTGGGGCATGTTCGGTATGACCAATCTCGCTAGTCTTGCCATGCCCCAAAAATAGCAGATTCCTCAATCATGTCAATAGTTTAGTCATGTGTCCCCGGAATTCGGTAATCCACATAAAGACCACGGCGAATGGCCGTATTTTGCCCGAAAACCCCTATTTACTCAAATTCATTTTTTGGGTCTAATCCGTTCCCGGGTGGTTGCAGCGACCGACCGCCGTCGATTATAATGGTCGGAAGGTTTGTGGAGGTTTCCGTTTGTCAAAAGGAGTTTAAGATGGCTCACTGGCTTCAATGCAGCCTCAGCGCTGGACAATTCACGGATGAATACGCAGTTGAAGCAAGGGACTTTCGAGGTAATCTGTTTTCTCTCTTCGCCCCCGCAGAGCTTGTCGAATGCGACGAGGAGCCAATCCCTGGAGGCAACGCGTCTGGTTGGCTGCGCGTTCAGCCGCTAGCCGAAGAAGGAAGTTTGGTCTTGGTGCGCCTGCCTCGTACGCCACTAGAGAACGGCACAGCCGTCACTGTTCGGAGCGAGCAGATTACACTGAGGCCGGAAAAAGAACTGGCGTAACAATTCGTGCGGGTTCAAAATGATTCTTTCAAGCGCAGAACTACACCGTGCACTGGATCAAAAGCGGCTGATAATAACCCCTGAACCAGTGCCTCGCGTTCCCACGGTTGGAGGCGGTCGTTGTCCATACGACACTCATTCGGTAGACTTGACTTTAGCAAGCGAAATATCAGTTCCCGCCCCCGGAAATTTTGCCTACAATCTTGGCAAGGATGGGCTTGCTACATTTATCGCAAGTCAGTCGTCACAATTCATCAACTTTACAACGCCCGGCGCACCCTTTGCACCTTCCTGCCAAATACTGGCAGCGGCTTCGGCGGTTCAACAAAGTCGTCGTCCATGCCGCCAGGACCGTCACCCAGCACGACACTGTCGGCCGCCCTCGGATCGTCAAACGCCTGAAATCCAGGGATCTCGTCGCGGATCAACAAGCGATTGATGCGAATCTCGATCCGCGTTAACTCTCCGCCTTCCTCGGGCGAGACGAACGTGTAGGCCACTCCCTCGCGGCCCATGCGGCCGGTCCGGCCGACGCGATGCACGTAATCGTCGCAGAACGCCGGGACGTCGAAGTTGATGATGTGCGAGATACTAGTGACGTCGATGCCGCGGCCCACGACGTCCGTGGCCACCAGCCAGCGGACCCGGCCGTCGCGGAATGCCTTCATCACGCGGTCGCGGGATGATTGCTGCAAGTCGCCGTGGATCGTATCGACGCTCTGAAAACGCCGCGACAACCGTGTACAAATTTTGTCGGTCCCGCGCTTCGTGCGGCAGAAGATGATTGCCTGCTTGGGATCCTCCCTCTCCAGGAGTTTGACGAGCAGATCAAACTTTCTTTCCGGATCGACCGTGAAGTAGAATTGCTCGATCGTCTCCACCGCGAGATTCTTCGGCGAGAAGTCCAGCACCTCCGGCTCGCGCATGTAGCGCTCGGCTAGCCGTTTCACCGGCGGGGCCAGCGTTGCGCTGAGCAGCAGTGTCTGCCGCGATTGCGGGCAGCGGCGAAGGATCTTTTCAATATCGGGCCGGAAGCCGATATCGAGCATCCGATCGGCCTCGTCCAACACGACTAC
>JANXQG010000621.1 GCA_025356915.1 Planctomycetota bacterium
CTACGAAGGCTGGGGGACAAAGAACGAAAAAGTGACCGTCAAGGCATTGGCTTTGACCGGGCGGAGTGAGAACCACGAGTTAGGGACGGTAAAGAGATAATCTCCCCTCTCCCGTACTCGGGAGAGGGGCAAGGGGTGAGGGCATTAACGACCACTCCCCGCGTGGCCACCCCTTGTTTTACCAATATGCACTAGCTAGACTCAGGGCTTCAGAAAATTGAATTTCCCGTTCTTTATTCTTGAATGACGCATGGTCACGGATCAGACTTTGTCGGCAAACACCCCGCCTATTTCCGGGCAAAACATGGCCTTTGCCGTGGTGCAGGAACTCATTGAAACATTATTCTGGGTATCGTGTCTTCCAAGGCACTCGCGTGGTATTGGGTGCGATCATTCTTCGATCAGAAGAAGACTTTCCCGAAGATTAAGAAAGACGCTCTACTTTCAATTCCGATTCCGCGCCTAGACTTTTCCGATCCAAATGAGAAGCAAGAACACGACGAGGTAGTGGCGAAGGTGGAGCAGATGTTGGCCGCGAAAGCGGCGCTAGCGGAAGCGTGGACGACCAAGGACAAAAACTTCCACGCGCAGAAGTGCGACGCTTTGGACCGCCAAATCGACCGGCTTGTCCATGACCTCTACGGATTGACTGAAGACGAGATTGCGATCATAGAGAAGGCAGCGGAGTGACTTTAGACTAAGACTGGTCCCACGGTTAAACCATAACCCGTGTGGCTTTGAGAGAATAACATGGACACCCAGCAATAATTTCCTGGATTGACATTATATCGAATCCGATATATACTTTAGACTCGCCTTCAAGGAACAATTATAAGATGGCCAAGTCGCAAAAGGGCCAACACGACCAACAGACGCGGAAACCTCTGGTTTGGTTGCATGGCGAGGTGAAGACGCCTCCGTTCACGTCTGAAGGCAGACAAGACGCAGTGATCTGCGAACTGAGGAGGAAACAATGGATGCGGCAAAACGTAGGGTATTGGAAGCGGCAGGCTGGACGGTGGGCGACGCTGCCGACTTCCTCGATTTGAATGACGAAGAACGTCAATTACTTGATGCTCGGGTTGAAATCGCCTTGGCGGTTCGCCGACAGCGCGAGGCATGTCACTTGTCTCAGAAAGAATTGGGCCTTAAGCTCAAGACAAGCCAACCTCGAGTCGCCAAGATCGAGCGAGCCGCCACGGATGTATCGTTAGACCAACTCGTGCGGGCTTTCGCGGCGGCAGGCGGCCAAATCGTGGTGAAAGTTGCTAAGGCCAAACCCAAAAAGGGCAAGCTGACTAAGAATCCGTCGCAAGGCATTTTGATCGTTGAGGCGTCCGCATCCAGATAGGGTGGGACACTGGGGAAGTGAGCAGGGTCGGAAGTGAGCAGAGGTCTCTGAATCAGCGTATCGTTCGGTCGGTCGGCCGGCCGAGGTCGCACCTATCGGCCCGCCAACTGCACCATCAGGCCGCTTGCCTGTCCTTGCGGTGTGACGCTCAAGTTGATGAACCGCTTGCCGGCGGGCGTGGAATCGTTGCTCACGACATGGAGGGGGCACTCGGCGTCTGGTGTCTCGTAGTTGAGCGTCGGGAAAAGTGACCCGGCCCGCAGTGCGAGCAGACTGGCGATCAATTCGATCATCCCGCTGCCTGCCCCGAGGTTGCCGAAATAGCTCTTGGCAGCCACCACGGGCAAAGTGCGAGCCCGATCACCGAAAGCTTCCGCGATCGCTTGGGCTTCCTCGACGTCGCAACTCCGCGTGCTCAATCCATGAGCGTGGAGGTGATCGATCTCCTCGGGCTTAAATCCGGAATCTTGCAGCAACGCCCGCAGCACATTCGCCATCGCCACTTTCCGCATGGCAACTAGCCTGGGCGCGGCGGCAGCACTCGAGGCTGCGGCGACGATTTCACCGTAGATCGTGGCGCCGCGGGCCTGGGCATGGGCAAGTTCTTCGATGACGATTGCCCCGGCACCTTCGCCCAGCACCATGCCGCTGCGATTCTTGTCGAAAGGACGACTGACCTTTGTCGGATCGCCATTTCCGCCGGCAACCTCTTCTTGCATGACGGTATGCACGATCTTCATCGTGTGCAGTCGCGTGCCGGTGGCCCCGCAGACCATCGCGTCGGCATTTCCGCGGCGGATAATCTGATAGGCCTCCCCGACGGCCTGATTGGCGCCCGCCTCGCGCAAGGTCAGCGAATTGCTCGGCCCACGAAGATCGTTAAAAATAGCCGCGTGGCTGGCGGGCATGTTGGGCAGGTACTTGAGCAACCAAAGCGGCGACATTTTGGGCATGCCTTCGAGGCCCCAGCGGGGAAATTCAAATTTCCCGTCGCCGTTCAGGCACTGCTGAACGCCCTCCGTAAGCTCTTCCGGCGGGCTCAGCATGTAGTCGATACCGTAGCTGATGCCAATCCGGTCGGGATCGATCGTGCCGATCTGGGCGGCGGCGTCGGTCAGTGCCAATTGGGCCACGGCCACGCCCATCTGACACTCGCGGCACATCACCCGCAGGGCCTTGCGAATCTGCTTCTTCTGCTCCTTCTCCAGAGGGCCGAAGTCCTCGATCTCGCCCGTAAATTGCTTGGCCTCGGCGGCGACATGCACAGGGACCGCACCGGAAGGCAGAACGGTAAGCGGGCCGACGCCGCTGCGAGCCTGGTGCAGGGCATCCCACAAGGATTCCTTGGTACTACCCAAGGGGCTGATCAGGCCAATGCCCGTGATGACAACTCGTCGCTGTTTTGAACTCATGTCTGCTCCGTATCAGTTCGCGTAACGCACCGTTCAATGCTCCACCCACCACGCTCAACCGAAGATTCACCCGTAGGGTGGGGAGAGTGGAACGAGCCCCCACCATTACCATTCCACGACGAAAAATAGGTGGGGCTACGGCGAGCCAGCAATGACAGCAGTTGGTATGGTTATGACCAAGGCCCCCGTGCCGAACTTTGCTGCCCCCCATGTTTATGGGTTTTTTGGGTTGCTGGGAATTATCAGTGAAGCCTCAGCATCCGCCGGGTCCGACGACAATTCGTTGCCGCCAGCAAGTTCTTCGCGGAGAATCAGAAGGTCTCCCGGAGCTTCGACGCCAATGCGAACAATGCCCGGCCCAATCCGAACCACCGTGATGGAGATTTTGTCCCCGATCAGGATTTTTTCCCCAGGTTTTCGCGATAAAACGAGCATCAACTTCGCCCAGCCGAGGCCGGCGATTTCTCCCGGAGGGGTATAAAAGGCCGAAGTGTGACTTCAACGTACCCTAGTTAATATAACTCTTTCGACTGTTTCCCGCAAGCACCCTGCCGGAGAACTGCAAAGTCCAACGCGAAGGGGTCAGGTCCATATTTTCGGGCAAGGAT
>JANXQG010000622.1 GCA_025356915.1 Planctomycetota bacterium
CATATCGACCTGCTCGCCACTCCGGACGGTGGCCAGTTGCTCCATCACGTGCGGATCAATGTTCTTCGACAGGAAACGGACCGAGCCGTCGGCCATGCCGGCCACCATGCCGTCAGCCTGGCCGCTGCCGAATCCGTCCGGTCCGTTGATGTATGGCTGCTGGGTCAATGGACGCACGGTCGCTCGACCACCTTGTGCCCAAGGACCGCATTGATCCTGCACGCCCAGCACGGCAATCGTGTTCGCTCCGCCACGTTTGAGATCCTGCTGCCGCGTCTGCCGGCCATAGCCGAACACGCCCGCTTGGGCATCATCGGCTGGCAATTGTGCGGCGTCTTTGCCCACGCCGGCCACGCCGACATAGTGCGTGACCGGGTAACCCGACGGCGATGTGGATGGACCGAGAGCTGGGTTAACCACCTCGGCCAGCGGACGCTTCGTGACAGGCTGGTTGTTCGCGTTGTTCCAGTCATAGGCCCGGTTGACAATCCAGTCCGCATGACCGAGATAGGGCAGTAGCTCAGCGATCCAACTCAATCGCGTTTCCGGCGGCATCAGTGCCCCGCCAGCCGCTCCCTCGGGAAATTGTGGCGGATTCTGGGCCTTCAAGTAGCCGAGCAGTCCGCTGAGCAAACCGCGATGATTGGTTTTATCGACGGCTAGGGCAGCAGCCAGCCAATCGGCCCGGATCGCGGACGAACTCTCGATGGCCGTGGCTGCCGAGACCAAAAGTCCAGGTTCTCCCCAGCCAAACCGTACCCAGACGATGCCGTTGACAGTATCACAACGGGTCGTGCGCAAGGCCGTGAACAAGTTGTCCAGGAGTCGCTTGTATTGATCGGCGGCATTGTCCGAGAGCTTATTCGGAGCGAGAATGCCCTTCAGAGCGGCGATATGCATGGGCAATGCCCGAATCGCGTCGGGCACAAGCTTTTCAACGTCGGACCGAAGCTTTTCGGCCATTGTCTCACTGTTGCAGACCAGCCCCAGCTCGCATCGCCGCTGGTCTGTCGACTGGACCGAAAGCCCCAGTGCCACCGGAGTCTCGCAAAGCAAGTGCCATCTCGACTTGCCAGCCGGCCAGACATCCAGCCCCTTGGCTAGATCCAAACACAGGGTCGGTAACTTCCACACTACAGTCCGTATCGGCGAAAGATCGGCCATCACAGCCAAATCGCCGCCCGGCGAGAGCTTCTTGAGCAATAGCTCCATCGGTCCGTTAGCTAACTCGGCATCACCACCACGAGCGACCAACTGCCGCAAGACTTCTTCCCTGCCGGTCACGATGGTATGGGCATCGACCGCCAGCAGCGGATGCAGCCAAGGACCGCCTTGCGGCCGACGGGCCACGAGGTTCGACCCGAGATCGATGCTTTGGCCTGTCGGCAACAGGCGCGCGTCGATGCCTTCCTCCAATTCAAGGACGACCACACAACTCGCTGCGCAGTCGGCGAGATTAGTCGAGGCCCAAGTCATGCGGCGGACTTGCTCCGGCCTCAGGCTAAGACCGAGCAATAACTCTTGGCTTGAGGGTTGCCACCAAGGACCAAAAAATGCCAAAGCGTTCATTGCCGACGGCTGCTTCGCTACGCGCGATAGCCGGAGGTCGATCAACAACAACGTCTGCTCGGGCAGCCAACGGCGATTGAACTGCACGAGAGGCAACGTCGGCTTGGCACCGGCATTGGCCGGCGGGGGATCGGTCGTCTCTGGTGTGGCATTCTCGTCGCTGGGCTTAGAATCCGTAGTGGGTTGGCGATTGAGCACAACCATCGAAACCGCCACCACTGCCGCCAAACCGAGCAGACCGGAAACCGCCAGCACGACCATGCGACCCCAAAGCGATCGCGTCAGCGACGACAGGAAGGTCTCTCCGGCAATAACCTCCGGCAGTTCAAAAGGCGTAAAGCCCTCCGGCACAACCGCCGCCGTAACGGCAGGCACCACGACTGCGGCTTCCGAGGTAACGGGGACGGTTGCGCTCTGTTCCGTCAAGACGGGTTGCAAACCTGCTATATTGGATGCAGCGGGCGGCGCAACAACTACCACACTCGCACTGGCCGGAAGCTGAACCGGTGGCGGCCGAACCGGCGGCTTTTCGCTCACGGTCTCTCGCACGACCGGAACACCCCCGCGACCGATGGAAGAATCTCCGTTCTTCAAGGGGGATGCCAGATTCTCGGCCACCGGATTCTTGGCGGGCATCACAGGTGGTTCTTCCGCCAGAACCCAACCTTCCGGAGAAGCAATCAAAACCATGCTGCCGCACTTGGGGCATTCCAGAATCTCCCCAATTGCTTCCTTATTCCGTACGGCCAGCCGAGCACGGCATGTCGTACAAGATACGGAAAATAGTGCCTTTTCCACGGTTTGCCTCATCCCACCCGAGCAGACCATCTCCCTTGAACGATGATCTGCGGTACGCCACCTTGTAGGCAATTGTACGGCGCAGGACGATGGTTGTACAATCAAACAAGTAACCGCTCGTCTTGTGGACATGCACCCCTGAACCCAATCAAATCAAAAAAAGAAGAGGAACGATTAAATGACGTTGCCTGCCTACTATTTTAATCGTCCCTACGGGACTAACGGCGGCTTTAATTCCGATAACCCAGCGATAAATCGCTGGGCAATTTTCAAGTGCCCCACCGGGGCAAAGACGCGTTTTCGGATTGTTGACATTCTCCTACGATTCGCAATCTTGCTCTTTGTATTGGTGTCGTCCGCATCGGCCGAAACGACTGACTTCGCGCTGCCGGATGCCTGGCCGGTGGCTCGCGGTACGACATCCGGTTGTGGTGTGGCCGGCAGTACGTTACCCGATCGGCCCGAACTGCAATGGACATTCACGGTCGAAAACCAGGGCTTTCAGGCCGGAGCGGTGATCGAGGAGGGGAGCGTTTACGTCGGTTCCACCAGCGGCACGCTGTTCTGCATCGATCTAACCACGGGCAAGAAGCGTTGGGAATTCGTCGGCAAGTCGAGCTACATTACCGCACCCGCGGTCCGCGACGGCCGGGTCTTTATCGGCGACCAGGACGGCGAGTTTGCTTGCTTTGACGCCAAGTCGGGCCAGTTGCTTTGGAAGCATGAGAGTGACGGCCCGATCGATGCTTCCGCGAGCTTCTATCGCGACTGCGTGCTTTTCGGCTCCGAGGATTCCTTCGAGTACTGTCTCCAATCGTCCAGCGGCAAGCTGGTCTGGAAGTGTGACATGGAAGACCAGGTCCGCTGCTTGGCAACGATTGCCGGCAATCGCGGTTACTTCGCCACCTGCGGCGCGAGGCTTTACACCATCGATCTCGACCAAGGTACTGTGCTGAGCAAAATCCCGATCGATGCGCCCACGGGATGTGCTGCGGCTTTAGGGAAGGATCGGATCTTTGTTGGCAATGAGAACAATCAGTTTCTGGCGGTCGATCTCGCCAAGGGTGTGATCGCCTGGCGTTATGAAGCCCCTGTTCGGCCGATGCCCTATCGTTCCTCGGCAGCCGTCATGGCCGACGGCATCTATGTTGGATCGCGCGATAAGAAGCTACATGCCCTGGATCCGCAGACCGGCCGGCCGCTTTGGGAGTTTGTCGCGCGAGGCATGGTTGACAGCTCGCCAGTCGTCGTTGGCAATCGTGTCTTTTTCGGCTCGCAGGACGGGCGAATCCATGGCCTTGATCGAAAGTCGGGCAAGGAAGTTTGGCGTTACGATGCCGGCGGCAAGATTATTGCTTCGCCCGCCGTGGCCAGCGGCCGACTGGTAATCGGCAGCAACTCTGGCCGGTTGTATTGCTTTGGCAAGTAGCTTACGCCCGCAATTCAGCCCCGTGTTCCTGGCGGCACGCGGCGACGATGCAATCCCGAATGCTGTCGGCCTGCTGGCTGGTGAGGGTGCCTTCCTGGGAACGGAGGCTGATGCTGAAGAGAAAACTCTTCTTGCCCTCGCCCAGCCGGTTGGCGTCGCGATAGGTGTCGCGATAATCGAGACTTTCCAAATCGGGGCCGCCGTTGCGGCGGACGGTGGTTGCAATCTGGGCCCAACGCAGTGCCTCGTCGACCACCAGATTCAAGTCCCGCGAGACGGCAGGGAAGGCGGGCAACGGCTCGTATTGCGGAATCAGATCGGCACGCTCGAACAAGGGCGCAAGCTTCAGCTCGGCCACGACTGCCAGACTGCGAAGATCGTTTTGCTTCTGGCCGACGGCACTCAATTGTCCCACGTATCCGAGCAATTGGCCATCGAGAGTCAGCCGGCATGAGGCATTTGCATCCAACAGCGGTAGGTCGGCATTTTCGGCAACCAGTACCAGCTTGGGGTTGACTTTCGCAACCAGGGATTCAAAGACTCCCTTGACTTCCGCGTAAGGCCGACCGCTGCTGATACCCAGCATCCACCATTCCACCGGCAGCCCTGGGCTGGGCAGATAAATCTTGGCGATTTCAAATAATTCGATCACCGGGTTGGAAAGCGACTCGTTGGTTCGCCGCACGCCCAGCAGGCTGGGCACGAGACTCGTGCGCAGATGATCGGCCCCGCGGATGATGGGCGTTTGGCTGCGGAGTGGGTCGCCCTGTGTCCAGGCTTGCACGGCCCGGGCCGACGCTTCATCGACCGCGCTTAATGTCAGGACTTCATCAAAGCCAGCCGCGGTAAGCACGGTACGGATCTTGCCAAACACGCGATCTTCGCGGCACCGCGAGGAGGCGGCCATCGGCACGCGGACGTTTTCAGGAATCTTGTCGTAGCCGTGGATTCTCGCCACCTCTTCGACTAAATCGATCTCCCGCGACAGATCTCGCCGCCAACTGGGAGGAAGGAAAAGCAGGGGAGCAGGGGAGCAGGGGAGAAAGGGAGACAGTTGCAGCGTTCCCTCTCTCGCTTTCTCCCCTTCTCCCTTTCTCCCCTGCTCCCCTGCTCTCTGCTCCCTGTTCCCTAGTGCCGTGAGTATTCTCCGCACAAGGTCCGCCTCGACCTCGATGCCGAGAATCCGCTTCAGTTGTGAAAGCCGCAGAACGATCGGCTCCCGCGGTGCCCGCATCGCGCCGACATCGACCACACCCGCAGCCAACTCTCCGCCGGCTATCTCCAGGATCAACTCGGCGCAGCGACGGCTGGCCCAATCGATCCCTTCCACATCGACCCGACGCTCGAAACGATACGACGAATCGCTATGCAGGGTCAGTCGCCGGGCCGTAGTACGAATAGAAATCGGATCGAAGGCAGCCGCCTCGATCAGCACATCGCGGGTTGCTTCATTCACTTCCGTCTTCGCCCCGCCCATCACCCCGCCGATAGCCACCGGCACGCGGGCATCGGCAATCACGCACATCTCTGGATCGAGGCGATAGGTCTTGTGGTCGATGGCCTCGATCACCTCCTCGGCGTGTGGATGGCGAACGACGATCTCCGCTCCGGCCAGCTTCGCATAATCGAAGGTATGCAGCGGCTGGCCACATTCCATCATCACGTAATTTGAAATATCGACGACATTGTTGATCGACGCGATGCCGATGGTCGCCAACCGCTTCGCCAGCCATTCGGGACTTGATCCCACGCGGACGCCGCGAATTATCCGGGCTGTATAGCGAGAGCAGAGATCG
>JANXQG010000656.1 GCA_025356915.1 Planctomycetota bacterium
TTTTCCGTCGGTGGCCGCTCGGCACTGCTAGTGGTACCCAAGACGCCTGCGCCAGGCAAGCCGTGGATATGGCGTACGGAATTCTTCGGGATCGATCCGCAGGCCGATGTTGCCTTGCTCGGCAAGGGTCTGCACCTGGCCTATATCGACGTGGGGGGCCTCTTCGGCGCGCCGGTCGCGCTCGATGCAATGGACCAATACTACGCTCACGTCTGCAAGACCTACGAGCTAAGCACCAAGCCGGTGCTGGAGGGCTTCAGTCGTGGCGGATTGTACGCATTCAACTGGGCCGCCCGGCACCCGGATCAGGTTGCTTGCCTTTACGTCGATGCGCCGGTCTGCGATTTCAAGAGCTGGCCCGGTGGTAAAGGCAGGTCCAGGTTTGCGGGTAAAGAGTGGCGGCAGGTGCTGCAAGCCTATCGGATGACGGATGAGCAGGCGCGGGCCTACAAGTACAATCCCGTGGATAATCTGGCACCGCTGGCCAAGGCGAAGATTCCGATCTTGAGCGTCATCGGCGACGTACACGACTGGATCGTGCCGATTGAGGAGAACACGCTGATCGTCGAGAAGCGGTACAAAGAACTCGGCGGCGAGATCCAGGTCATCAGAAAGCCCAAAGGCGGTCATCGTCCCCACAGCCTCCAAGACCCGACGCCGATTGTGAATTTCGTCTTGAAGCACACGACCGAGGGAAAGTAACGGATGGAGCTGTGTTACCGCCCATGGCACCCCACTCACCGCCCTTGGCACCCCACTCACCGCCCTTGGCAAACGACGAAGTGTCCAATTTCCCTCAAATCTTTCGCGTCTGCCAGAAGTTCGCCCGGCCGCAGGTGGCCGACATCGCGGGCGAGGTTCATGCCCAACTGACTCGGCAGGAACTGAACCGCCGCGTACAACCGGGGCAGAGCGTCGCGATTACGGCAGGAAGCCGTGGGATTGCCAACATCGCGTTGATTCTGCGGGCGACTGCGGAACATTTCCGCTCGCTGAGGGCCGAACCATTCCTTGTGCCGGCGATGGGAAGCCATGGCGGCGGCACGGCCGAAGGTCAGCAGCAAGTCCTGGAGTCGTACGGCATCACCGAGGCATCGATTGGGTGCCCGATCCGTTCGAGCATGGAAACCGCGATCGTCGGCCGCGCGGCCGAAGGCTTTCCGCTGCATATCGATCGCACGGCCTGTGAAGCCGATCATCTGCTCGTCTGTGGCCGTGTGAAACCCCATACATCATTCGCCGGTGACTTCCAAAGCGGGCTTTTGAAGATGCTCCTGATCGGGCTAGGCAAGCAGACCGGGGCCAATATCTATCATCGCGCAATCGAAGACTACAGCTTCGACCAGATCGTGCGCAGCGTGGCCTGCGAGCTATTGCAGAAATGCCATGTCGTGGCGGGATTGGCAATCGTGGAAAATGCCTACGACGAAACGGCCTTGATCGAGGCGGTCGAGCCTTTGCAGTTTGAAGCCCGCGAGACACAGTTGCTCGCCCTGGCACGCAAGTGGATGGCTCGCCTGCCGTTCGACGCGGTCGATGTACTCCTGATCGACCGCATGGGCAAGAACATCAGCGGCGTGGGCTTTGATCCGAACATCGTGGGCCGCAAGTTCAACGACCACCAGGCCGTCGAAAACGAGACGCCCAAGGTAAAGCGGATCTGCCTCCGCAGTCTCACGCCGGAGTCCCACGGGAACGCCGTCGGACTGGGCATGGCCGAGTTCTGCCGCACGCAGTTGCTTCGCGACATGAACGCGCGGATCACGCGAGTGAACTCGCTCACGAGCGGCCACATTGCTGCCGGCATGACGCCGCTGGATTATGAAACCGACCGCGAAATGCTGCAAGCAGCCCTCGGAACAGTCGGGCTGGTTGAACCGCGGTATGCCCGACTGCTCTGGATCGCCGACACGCTCGATCTGGCCGAAGTGGAATGTTCATCTGCGTATCTGGAAGCAGCCAAGGCACGAAGCGATTTGGAAATCATCAGTGAGTTGCGGGAAATGGAGTTTGACGCGGAAGGGAATCTTGCGGAGGAAATGACGAATGACGAATGACGAAATAATTCCCTTCGTCATTCGTCATTCGGATTTTCTTCTTTTCTTTCCCCCTTCGTTATTCGGATTTTCTTCTTTTCTTATTTCCCATCCTCCCGCCGCACCTGCACCTGCAAGGCCCCGAGCATCCGCGTGACGGCCTCCTCTTTCTTGGTGATGAAGGGGACGTTGTCCAACACGATCGGCTGGCGGTCATTGCTGGTGTAGATGACCAGGCGGCCCGATCGGAGCAAGAGATACTCGAAGATGTCGTTGATTTCCTTTTCCATCCGCAAGTTCGGGGCGGAGAGCCGCTCGAGATTACTGAGAAAGCCGTGGTGGTGCAGCAATTCGTTGCCGCGAACCTCCCAGTAGTCAAACCGCACGACGACCCCAACCACCAAGAATAGCGCACCCAGAACGACAGCGATTGTCCAATAGAAGGTGGCGTTGGCTACGGGGTGGAAATGTTTCATGAAGGCGGTAAGATCGGGCCAGAGTTGGGGCTGGAAGGTGAACAACAGAACGAGGCCCATTGTCACTGCGGCCCCAAAGAAGAAGAGCGTCAGCGAGGTCGTGCGTGGGAAATCGAAGGCCAGGATTACCAGGTTTATCGTGAACAAGCCCAGGAACATCGTGCCGATACCCGCTGCGGTATTGTTCTCAGGGGCGAAGGGATCGGTCAGAAAATGCATCCCGATGGCGGAAATGATCGCCAGCAGGAAGGTTGGATACAAAAAGATGATCTTGGGATAGGGCACCAGAAGAACACTCTGGGGCGTTTCCCCACTCGTTTTTTTCGTGTCGGGACGGGGCGCGACATCATCGCTGGCGGGATTGGACATGCGAATCTCCTCTTCAAATCAAAAGGACTTGGCGGATCGAATGGACGACATTCCGGTCATTATAGCGAGTAACTGGAGAACCGCAAAGTCCGGACTGGATGAGTCGGTTGGCAAGCTAGTTTTTACCCTTTATAATGACTTGCCATCGGTCCCGTCATGCGGTGGACTGAGAGCCAATGACCCATGCCCGATACCTACCAACGGAAGACCATGTCCATCCTGCCAATCTTCATCCTGCCGAAAAACATCTTGACCGCTCTGCGCAGGCATGCGAACACGATCCAGGTTTCGCCCCTGCTCGCGGAGGTCGCCGGGTGCGATTCCGAGCAGGTCTTTCGCCGACTGGAAACCAGCGACAAGGGCCTGAGCGAGGCCGAAGCCGCGCGCCGCCTGGAGCAGCACGGTCCCAACGTGGTGGCGAAGGAACAGCGGTTTCGGCGGGTCAGGCTCTTGGGCCAGGCCTGCGCCAACCCTCTGGTGATCCTGCTCTTGCTGTTGGCGACTCTTTCATGGTGGACCGACGATTTGAGGGGGGCGAGCGTCATGCTGGTCATGGTCCTCCTGGGGGTGGGCCTGCGATTCATCCAGGAACTGCGGGCCGGCGTCGCCGCCGACAAGCTCAAGGCCATGATCAGGGTCACGGCGACGGTGCTTCGCGATGGGAAGCCTCGGGAGTTGCCGCTGGGCCACTTGGTGCCCGGCGATGTGGTGCAACTCGCCGCCGGGGACATGATCCCGGCCGATCTCCGCCTCGTATCCTGCAAGGACTTGTTCGTGATCCAGTCGAGCCTGACCGGCGAATCGCTCCCGGTGGAAAAGTTCGACGCCAAGGAAGAAGGCGGCTCCAAGCCGGCGCTGGAACTCAAGAATACCTGTTTTCTCGGCACCAGCGTGGAAAGCGGCGCGGCTACGGGAGTGATCGTCGAAACGGGATTCAAGACCTATCTGGGCAGCATGGCCCAGTCCATCGTCGGACAGGTGGCGCCGACGAGCTTCGACAAGGGTGTGAGCCGCTTCACCTGGCTGATGATCCGTTTCATGTTGGTGATGGTGCCGCTGGTGTTCCTCATCAACGGGCTGACGAAGCACGACTGGACGCAGGCTTTCTTTTTCGCGTTGGCCGTGGCCGTGGGTCTCACGCCCGAGATGCTGCCAATGATCGTCTCGGTATGCCTCTCCCGCGGCGCGATCGGCATGTCGCGGAAGAAGGTGATCGTCAAGCGGTTGAACTCGATACAGAATCTCGGCGCCATGGACGTGCTCTGCACGGACAAGACCGGCACGCTCACGTTGGACCGGGTGATTCTGGAACGGCATTGCGATGTCGTCCGCAACGAGGACGAAGCGGTCCTGGTGTTGGCCTATCTCAACAGCCATTTTCAGACGGGTCTCCGCAATGTCTTGGATCGCGCGATCCTGCAGTTCGAGGAAATCCACGAGAAGCACTCGGTGCCGGACCACAAGAAAATCGACGAGATCCCCTTTGATTTCTCGCGGAAGCGGATGTCGGTGGTGGTCGATACACCGCAGGGAGTCCGCCGTCTGATTTGCAAGGGCGCCACGGAGGCCGTATTCCAGTGCTGCGACCGCTTCGAGTTGGAGGGAAAGATCTACCCGGTCGATCCGATGCTGATTACGGAATTGAAGGAATACTGCGACGAGCTTAGTGCCGACGGATTCCGCGTGCTGGCAATTGCCTACAAGGACGTCGAGACGCGGGCAGCCTATTCCAAGGATGACGAACGCGAGATGGTGCTCATGGGTTACGTCGCTTTCCTGGATCCACCCAAGGATTCCGCGGCGCCCGCCATCTTGGCGCTAAAGAACCACGGAGTCTCTGTCAAAGTCCTCACCGGCGACAACGAGCTGGTCAGCCGCAAGATCTGCCAGGAAGTCGGGCTGGCAACGGATCGCGTCCTGCTGGGGCCCCAGGTGGAATCCATGACGGACGTCGATCTCGCCGAGGCCGCGGAGCATGCCACGATCTTCGCGCGCCTCTCTCCCGCCCATAAGCAGCGGGTGATCCACGCTCTACAGAGCAAGGGGCACGTGGTCGGATTCCTGGGAGACGGCATCAACGATTCTCCGGCGCTGCGGGCCGCCGATGTGGGCATCTCCGTCGACAGCGCCGTGGATATTGCCAAGGAAGCCGCGGACATGATCCTCTTGGAAAAGAGCCTCATGGTGCTGGAAGAGGGCGTGCTGGAAGGCCGTAAGGTCTTTGCCAACATTCTCAAGTACGTTCGCATGGGCGCCAGCTCGAACTTCGGCAACATGTTCAGCGTGCTGGGGGCCAGCGCTTTCGTGCCGTTCCTGCCGATGGAGCCAAAACAGATCTTGACGAACAATCTGTTCTACGACTTCTCGCAGGTGCCTATTCCCAGTGACAACGTCGATGAGGAACTGATCGCCAAGCCTCGCCCCTGGCATATGGGAGAGATTGCGAGGTTCATCCTCTTTGTCGGTCCCTGTAGTTCGGTCTTCGACTATACGACGTATTTCATGATGCTGTATGTATTTGGTTGTTGGGATGTAAGCACGCCCGAGACACTCAGGCAGAGCGCGGCACTCTTCCAGACCGGCTGGTTTGTGGAATCGCTGCTGACCCAGACACTCATCATCCACATCATTCGCACGAACCGCATTCCGTTCCTCCAGAGCTGGGCCAGTTGGCCGCTGACGGTTACCACGGCAGTCATCATGGCAGTCGGTGCTTGGCTTCCTTTCTCGCCGATTGCGGCTTGGCTTGGGTTCGCACCGCTGCCCCCGCTCTACTGGCCGTTCATTGTACTGACGTTGTTTTGCTATGTCGTTTTGACTCAGAGCGTTAAAGCCTGGTTGCTTCGCAAGACGTGGATCTGAGAGGTTAAAGTGATGAAAGACTCGATTCCGTTGGCAGACTCGCTGGAGCAGCAGAGACGCATTGCCGACCAACTGGGCGTACCGGGCATCCGCCGACACATTTTTCTCTGCTGCGATCAGACCAAGCCGAACTGCTCGACCCGGGAGCAGTCGCTCGCGGCGTGGGAGTACCTGAAATCTCGCTTGCAGGAACTCGGCCTGACCGGTTCCGGCGGCATCTATCGCACGAAGGCCAATTGTTTGCGGATCTGCGCCGGCGGGCCGATCGCCGTGGTCTATCCCGAGGGCGCGTGGTATGCTCGTTGCGATCCGCCCGTCCTGGAGGAGATTATCCAGGAGCACCTGATCGGCGGCCGAGTGGTGGAAAAGTATTTGATCGTGCAAAAATTCCATTCATTTCCCCATCCCGAAGTTGCCAGCAATTAGCCGGTGGTTGCGGAGCGTTAGCGACGCCACCACCGGTTTCGAGGCACGAAGTGTATACCCCATAAACTTTCATTCGGCTTAACGCTCGCGCGCTGCGACAGAAAGCGGCAATGAATTACCGCACTCCAAATTTACTATTGCGCCAAACCCTCAAATAACGGCGTGGAGAGGTATCGCTCGCCGAAGCTGCAAATAACGGTCACGATCACTTTGCCGCGGTTCTCGGGACGGGTAGCAAGACGAATCGCCGCAGCTACGTTGCCGCCGGAGCTGATGCCAGCCAGAATGCCTTCCTCCTTGGCGAGGCGGCGTGCCCAAGTAAAGGCTTCGTCGTTAGTCACCGTCTCGACGCCGCTAAGCAGGCTTGTATCGAGATTCGCGGGAATGAAACCGGCGCCGATGCCTTGGATCTTGTGCGGCCCGGGCTTGCCGCCGGAGATGACCGCCGAGTCGGTTGGTTCCACGGCGATGGCACGGAAATCAGGCTTTTTCGTGCGGATGTAGCGGGTGGAGCCGGTGATCGTACCGCCAGTGCCGACGCCAGCGACAAGGATATCAACCTTGCCTCCCGTGTCTTCCCAAATCTCCGGGCCGGTGGTCCGTTCGTGGACGTCCGGATTGGCCGGATTGTCGAACTGCTGTGGAACCCAGGCATTGGGCGTTGTGAGGGCCAGTTCTTCGGCCTTGGCAATCGCGCCCTTCATGCCGTCTTTGGCGGGCGTGAGCACCAGATTGGCGCCCAGACCGCGGAGCAACGCCCGGCGCTCGATGCTCATCGACTCGGGCATGGTAAGCGTCAATGAGTAGCCTCTTGCCGCAGCGACGAAGGCCAGGGCAATGCCCGTGTTGCCGCTGGTTGGCTCGATGATGTGCGTTTCCGGGGTAAGCCGGCCCGACTTCTCCGCAGCTTCGATCATGGCACGACCGATGCGGTCTTTTACGCTGTTGCAAGGATTAAAGAACTCCAGCTTCACCAACACCGTTGCGGCCCCCGCAGGCACAATGCGGTTGAGTTTCACTAGCGGGGTGTTGTACGTCGTCGCGACGATGTCGCAAAATATTTTTCCGTGAGACATGCTGTTACCTTTCAATTCAAAAGAAGTAAGGTATCTCAATTAGGGGGTGATTGGAAGTTCGTGGCCCTTTAGCTATTATACAAAGATGATCGAGATGGTATAGATCAAGTTCTATTGATTACATAAGAAGTGATGATCATCCATGCCTACTATTGAAGCCTTACACGTGTTCCTGGAGAAATTTGCCCCGTCGCGGCTGGCTGAGTCGTGGGACAACGTCGGTTTGCTGGTTGGCGACCGGCAAACGGAGGTGCGGCGGCTGATGACCTGCTTGACGGTTACTCCCGCGACGGTCGACGAGGCGATCCATGAGCGGGCCGATTTGATTGTCGCGCACCATCCTCTCCCTTTTGCAGCCGTAAAGAGGTTGACGGCCGATACGATCGTCGGCCAGATACTGCTAAAGTTGATCGTGGCGGGCGTGGCGGTTTATAGTCCACATACGGCCTTTGACTCGGCGGCCGAAGGGATCAATCAGCGTTTGGCCGAGGGACTGGGGCTTAGGGATATCGTTGCGATGGTGCCGCACCAGGAGGGTCAGGGTGCCGGTCGCTGGGGTAAGATTGAAGGGGGACTGACCTTGGGCGAATTGGCTCAACGGCTAATGAATTTTCTCGGCATCGCCAATTTACAAGTGGTGGGCAACCTGGAACAAAAAATACAGACTGTGGCCGTGGCTTGTGGTGCGGCAGGCGAGTTTCTCGAAGTCGCGCGCAGGGTGGGTAGCGATGCCATGGTGCTGGGCGAGGCACGCTTTCATACTTGCCTGGAGGCTGAGGCATGGGGAATCGGTCTCTTGTTGCCCGGTCACTTCGCCAGCGAACGGTTCGCCGTCGAGGAATTGGCCGGATTGTTGGGGAGGCAATTTCCTGAAGTTCAAGTTTGGGCCAGCCGCCAAGAACGCGATCCACTGGAGTGGATTGGCTCGCGACTTTCCGCTGCCGAAGCAGGCACGTAGAATGGTAATTATGACTCGAGCCCTGGCGGCACTGCCGGTTTATAACGAAGTCCACCATGTTTCACACGTCTTGGATGAAGTCCTTCGATATTGCCCGGATGTGCTTGTCGTCGATGATGGCTCGCGCGATGGCACGGCCGAAATCCTTGCCGCTCGCAGAGACATATGCGTGGTAACCCATGCGCAAAATCGTGGTTACGGCGCGGCGCTACAATCGGCCTTTGATTTTGCCTTGCACAACGGCTACAATGTACTGGTGACGATCGACTGCGATGGCCAGCATCAGCCTTGCATGATTCCGCAACTGATCGCCCGGACCGAGGAGGCCGACATCGTCTCGGGTAGCCGATACCTGAAGGATTTTTCCGGCGATAGCCTTCCGCCGGAAGAACGGCGACGTATCAACCAACTCATAACCCAGCGCGTGAATCGGCAGTTGGGCCTTTGTCTTACCGACTCCTTCTGCGGATTCAAGGCCTATCGCGTGCCGATCCTGGGAAAGTTCTCCTTAACTGAATTGGGCTATGCCATGCCGCTGGAGCTATGGGTCCAGGCGGTTGCCTTGGGGCTGAAGATCATCGAGGTGCCCGTGCCGCTGATTTACCTTGAGGAGGCCCGCTCGTTCGGCGGGGCATTGGACCACGGACCAACGCGGCTGAAGGTCTATGAAGAGGTATTGGATCGCGCCGTGGCCGGAATAAAAAAATTCTTATGACTTTTGCCTTAGAAGAGCTTCCTCGGCAGCGATTTATAACGCCGCGTGAGAACCGCGCGATGCTGGTTGTGCCCCCCATGGAGGAGGCCGGTGCCCTGGCAGCGGAAAACGCCCATCTTCGACGCACGACCAACTATTCGCTACAAGGCCGCTCGCTCACGGAACTCTCGCGGCAGGCCCGGGCGGAACTCCTCATCGCGGCACGAACTTGGACCGCTGCTTATCGTGAGACTGACCTGCCAAGCCTCGATTCGGAGGGCTTAATCTTTCTCGCAGGGCATCAGCCGGAATTGTTTCATCCCGGAGTATGGTTCAAAAACTTTGCCTTGGGCGCGCTGGCCCGACAGCATGGCGCGGCGGCCGTGAACCTGGTGATCGATAGCGATACGATGAAAAGCACCTCGCTACCGACACCCGGCGGATCGCTCGACGATCCACGTCGTGAAGCCGTACTGTTCGACCGGCCCGATGGTCGATTGCCTTTTGAAGAGCGGAGAATTCTCGACCCAAATGGGTTCGCCAGCTTTGGCCGTCGCGTGGCCCAGCGGATCGCGCCGCTGGTCCCCGATCCGCTCGTCCAGCGATTCTGGCCGATGGTTCTGGAGAGGGCGCGGCACGTCGATCGGCTGGGCTATTGTCTGGCCCAGGCGCGGCATCAGTTGGAAGGCCAATGGGGATTGCAAACGCTTGAGCTTCCGCAGAGCGTTGTCTGCGACAGCGAGCCGTTTCATTGGTTTCTCGTTCACTTGATTGCCAACCTCGAGCG
>JANXQG010000693.1 GCA_025356915.1 Planctomycetota bacterium
ACCTTCAGCGGTCCCTGGTAGTCGTTGGGTAGGAGCATCACGGCACCGGCGTCGCTCTGGGTGCCTTGAGCCAATCCATCCAAGGCCAACTCTGCCACGCTGGCGATATCTGGCGATTTAGCCAGTTCAAAGGCCAGGCGACAAAGTTTGGCTGCCGCCCTTCCGACCTTCGACCCCCCTGCCTCTTCCGCCTGCTCCGGTTCGAGGAACCGTGTCTGCCCCCTACGATGGGTGATCGTAGTTGGGCCGTAATCTTCCAGCGAGCCGGTGTTATCGTCGGAAAGCAGAGGCTCCGTGCCGTCCTGTGGCATTCCACTGCGGACGATCGCGCTGGAATCGGAAAAAGCTTCGGCTAGGGCATGCACAAAAATTAACTGGGTTCGGCCGATGCGAATGTTGTCGCCCGCCTTCAGGAGGTGATCGCCCACGATCCGCTGGGTTCCAATCGTCGTGCCGTTACGGCTATCGAGGTCGCGAAGAACCCACTGCCCATCGGTAAAGAAGACTTCAACGTGATTTCGGCTGCAACGATCGTCTTTCAAGACAATCTGGTTGGTAGGCGCACGACCGATGGTCGTCGCCTGTCCAGGTATGAGCCGGAAGACGTCGCTCCACTTTCCACCTTCGCGAATGACGAGATAAGCGAGTTCCGACACGGACTTTTTACCTTAGAGAGACATCCTCTATACCTTAACCTCGGGAAGGTGGTTTCCGCAAGATGCTGGAACAAGAAATTTCGTAGAGCATAGTATGTAGTGTTGCATTGTTTTGGCTCTTCCGGTTCTGGGGGCGCAATGTGAACAATTGTAGGGTGGCCAAGTGAAACGAGTCCCACCATGGGGATTTGCCGGAAAAATGGTGGTGCTCGCTGAACTCATCCCACCCGAAGCATGCCATTGCCCCATTCCGTAACCAACCCGAAGGGGTCAGGTCCATGTTTTCGGGCAAGGATCTCGGGTGAATTTCATACGCTCTCGCCGAAAAATGGACCAGACCCCCGACTTTCGGCCCCCAAAACAGGGAGACGCGGGTAGAAATCCGCTTGCTTTTGCCAATCAATTCGATTACGCTAGTTTTAGGAACTTCTGGAACTTTCCTGCTTTTAACATCCTCACGAAGGGTTTGCCATGCGAGTTAGTCATCCGTTCATGCATCGCCGTCTCGGCTTTTTGTCCACCGCGTTATTCTTTTTTGCTGTAGTCACCCTGCTCTCGCCAGCGTCGCTCAACGCCCAAAATAACCTCAACAATAACAATGGCTTCGTCCAGCGTAACGTCGGTGGCATCTCGATCAAGTCCGACGGACTCATCGAAAATGCCAGTGTCGACGTACTTGGCAAACTCGCCGCCGAACAGGCTCGGTTGGTCAAGAAAGTCCCGACAGACCTCAATGCGGCTGCTTCGCTCCGAAAGGTCTCGCTCCGCGGACTGGAAGAGGCCGTTGAAGAGTCCCTCAAGTCCGGTAAGGCCCTGCCCGATGAGGTTGTCCTCCTGGCTGGCCTGCAAGACATTCGCTATGTATTTGTCTACCCCGAACAAAAAGACATTGTACTCGTCGGTTTTGGTGAAGGCTGGCGGATCGACGCTCGCGGCAACATTGTTGGCATCACTACCGGCAAGCCCGTGTTACTGCTGGATGACCTGCTTACCGCGCTGCGGACGGCCGAATCTTCGGCCCGATTGGGCATTACTTGTTCGATCGATCCAACGCAGGAAGGAATTCAGCAACTTCGCGCCCACACGGCCACATTGCAGACCATGAACAACAAGAAAGTGGTCTCTTCCGGACTGGAAAAGGCATTGGGCCGGCAGCAGATCACCTTCACCGGCGTGCCAGCGACGAGTCATTTTGCCAACGTGCTGGTGGCAGCCGATTATCGCATGAAGCGTCTGGCGATGAATTTTGAACCTTCGCCGGTCGACGGAATGCCAAGTTTCCTGTGCATGTATACTGCGACGAGTGTCGGCATGGACAACATCCTACAGCGGTGGTGGCTGGAGCCGAAATATGAGTCGGTACTCCGCTCGCCTGACGGGCTGGCCTGGGAATTCAATGGCGCAAGCGTGAAGTGCATGACAGAAGAGGATTTCGCCACGGCCAACGGTCAGCGCGAGCACACAGGCAAGCCGAGTGCATTGGCGCAGAAGTGGGCCGACAATATGACCAGTCATTACGACGAACTGGCCGTAGCCGAGCCGATCTTCGGCGACTTGCGCAATTGCATGCAGTTGGCGCTGGTCGGAGCCCTTGTGGCCCATGAGCGGCTGGCCGACAAAGCCGGCTGCAATCTGCCCGCTTTGATGCAAGAATCAACCCTGAAAACGCTCGAATTCACGGCCCCCAAGCAGGTTGACAGCCGCGTGAGCATGATCAAGCAGGGCCACAATTGGGTCATTAGTGCTTCTGGCGGTGTCAACATTCGCCCCGGCGAAATCGTCAGCCATGCCCGCGAAAGTTCTGCTCCCGCCGAGGCACGCGCCAAGGCCCAGAACTCCGGAAAATCAATCTTGTACTGGAACTAAGAGCCTATCCGGAAGAGCCGCAGTGGCACGGAGCAACGATGATGGCAATGACCCCCAGCGGCAAAATTTCCGAGACCCCCCAAGAACAACTGCCCGATGTGCCCCGTTTTGAACAAACCCTTGGCCGTCTGGAGGAGATTGTATATCTGTTGGAAGAGGGGAAGATCGGTCTCGATGAGGCCCTAGGGCGTTACGAAGAAGGCGTCGCACTACTGCGAAAGGCATACGAGCTGCTCGAAAAGGCCGAACGGCGGATTTCACTGCTCAGCGGTGTTGATTCGGAGGGAAATCCCATCCTCCGGCCTATCGAGGATGCAGCCAGCTTCTCTGTGGAGCAAGAAGTCGCCGACCCCACAGTTACGGGTACTCGCGAAAAGATCACCAGCCGACGAGGGCGGCGGCAAGTGGGTGGGGATTCGCCGTAAGCGGGGAAATTAGGTCTGTGTTCAGTCCACCACCAGGAAAACTGTAAAGTCCGGGGTCCGGTCCTTTTTTTGGCGAGAACGGATGAAATTCACCAGAGATTCTTGCCCGAAAACATGGACCTGACCCCTTCGCGTTGG
>JANXQG010000701.1 GCA_025356915.1 Planctomycetota bacterium
GCACGAGTTTCCAGCTTCGAGGCACCGGACACATTGTGGGATGGAACGAGTGAATTCCTTAAGTTGGTTCGTATGGGGGCTCGCTGCGCTCTCCCCACCCTACCATTATTCGCGTTCCGCACCTAGAACCGGAAGAGCCAGTTATGCTAGCAGGTTGATTGATCAGATCATGACCATCCCCCCAAAAGATTTTCTCGCGAGGGGGAACGCCTTTTTGCCCTCTGTTATTTAATTTCAATTGAATGGGCACTCGGCCCCAACCTGTGCCCCAATCTGCGCAGCTTCTCTTGACGCACAATATCAGTTTGTGGACAATCCGCTGGCTTTTGTCGGTAGTCTCCACGCACTTTTCACGCGCCTGGTCGGGAGTTCGCCATGAATCGTAATTGCTCGTTTCCGTTTCCGGTGCTTGTTGCAGGAGAACTGCAAAGTCCAACACGAAGGGGTCAGGGCCATGTTTTCAGGCAAGGATCTCGGGTGAATTTCAGCCGTTCTCGCCGAAAAATGGACCGGACCCCGGACTTTCCAGTTCTCCTGGTGCTTGTCGGTGGTACATTGCTGGCGGTTGCGCTGGCGGGCTGCCAGTCGCCGTATCACGCGGATCAAGGTGCCCTGTTCGGCGGAGTGCTCGGGGCAGGCACCGGGGCGGTGGTAGGCCACGCCTTGGGGAATACCGGGGCAGGCGCAGCCGTTGGTGCCGGAGTGGGTGCGCTTTCCGGTGCGGCCGTCGGTGCGGGAATGGACGAATCGGAAGCCCGAAATCGGGCCTTGATCGAACAGAGAATGGGTCAGCAGGTGGCCGCCGGGGCCGTGAGTACGCCGGATGTCATCGCCATGACTCGGGCAAACGTGGATGAAGGGCTGATCATCAATCACGTTCGCACGCATGGGCTAGCCGCTCCCTTGCAGACCGCCGACGTGATTTACTTGCAACAGCAGGGAGTGAGTAAGGAAGTCATCGCCGCCATGCAAACGCAGGCGGTGGCCGTTGTCGCTCCGCCGCCCGTAATCGGTTATCCGCCGCCGAGTGCCGTGCTTGTGGAAGAGCGTTGGGGCCCGCCAGGCTACTATTACCGTAGCCGGCCGCGTTATTATGCCCCACCACCGCAAGTCGGCGTGGGATTTTCGTTCAGCCGGTGAGTGGCTATCCGTAAAGTCAGAATTCTGGTTCCCTCTCCCACCGCGACAAACCACAGTACTGAAAAGCCCTCACCCTCTCCCCTCTCCCGAAGGGAGAGGGGAGTTTTCGTTCAGCCGGTGAGGGCCTCGTAGTGTTTAAGAAGTCCATCGACGGCCAACTGCCGAGCAAATGTTGTTTCGGCACGTCTTCTGGCATTTTCGGCCAATCGCTGACGATGCGGCGGGTCGCCCAGTAATCTGCCAACCGCAGTGGACATTGCCGGCACATCATCCGGCGGAACCAAACAGGCGGCCTCGCACTCTGGCGGAAAAATCTCACGCGTTCCGCCTACGTCGGTCGCCACGACCGCCAGGCCGGCAGCCGCCGCTTCCAAAAGTACGCGTCCCAGCGGTTCCTGCCTGGCCGGGTGAACCAAGAGCGTTAACTCGTTGAGAATGCGATGGATATCGTCGCGTACGCCGAGAAAGTGGACCCTTCCGGCCAGCGGTCCCGCGGCAGCCCGATGAAGTTGGTCCTCAAACTGCCGTGACTCCTCCTTGGCAGAGAAGCGTTGGCCGATCACCAGCCAAGCAAAGGATATTCCCTCACCCCCGGCCCCTCTCCCCGGGAGAATTGCAAAGTCCAACGCGAAGGGGTCAGGTCGATGTTTTCGGGCAAGGATCTCGGGTGAATTCCCTACGTTTTGGCCGAAAAATGGACCAGACCCCGGACTTTGCGAGAGGAGTTGGGCAAGGGCCGCCGCCAATACGTCGTGGCCTTTGCGAAGTGCAATCTGGCCGATGGTACCGATCAGCGGCACACTGCGTGCCAGCCCTAGTTGCTGGTGCAGATAGCCAGTCGGCGGGCGCGGACAATATCGTTCCAGGTCGATACCGTTATGGAGAACGTAGGTATTTTCGGCAGCCAGCCCCTGGGCGATATGGAACTGCCGCGTCGCATTGGAAACAGCCAGCAGGCGGCCGTGGCAGTTGAGATCGGTGATCGCCTGCCGACTGAGGGAGATAATGTCGCGGAGGTGCGAAAGGCTCGGCAGCGATAACTCCACTGCCACGGGGCCGGCGAGTCGTCCCATGGCAAGACTATTGGCATGGAGCAGGGCAGGGCGGTGCCTTCGGCAAATCTCGGCAAGATTGCGACGGAGCGAGTCCAGCGGGAGCCGTACTCCTTGCGCGTCGCGCGGTTCATAAGGCACGACCGCGACGCCTGCATTTCGCAGGGAATCGGCCAATGGGCCGGTTGCCGGAGCGGCAACGCGAACTTGGTAGCCGGCTCGGACAATTCCTTCGAGCGTCGCGAGCATCGACTGCTCGCCTCCGTTGAGCGTGGCATACTCGCAGAGGATAAGAATGGAGGGCATGAGGGCTATAGCAATCCGGCTCTTCCGGTTTTAGGTACAGAAGAAGTGTGGGGAGAGTGAAACGAGCACCACCAAAAGCAGACCGCAACAGAATTGGTGAGGCTCGCTGCGCTCTCACCACCCTACAAATTATTCGCGTTCCGCACCTGGAGCCGGAAGAACCGGTAGCCCGTATTCCGCAAGCGTTTTCCGCAACTTGTCTCGTTCGTCGGAAGTAAGACGGGTGAGCGGCATCCGCAAGTCACCGGAGTCACGGCCCAACATCTGCATGGCGGCCTTGATGGGGATCGGATTGGTCGACAAGCCGAGCATATCGCGGCACAACGGAAAGAGCTTGAAGTGCAATCGTTGAGCCTCGCGGAGATTGCCCGACTCAAAGGCATGGATCATGGCGATCACGTCCTTGGGGACGATGTTGCCGACAACCGATACAACGCCTCGCGCACCGATCGCCATCAGCGGGAGCGTCAGGCTGTCGTCGCCGCTGAGGAGCGTGAGATCGGATTTGGCCAGGATCTGCGAAGCGGCGTCCATCGATCCGCTGGCCTCTTTGACCATGGTGATGTTGGGTAACTCGGCCATGCGGACGATCGTATCGGCCTCGATATTTTTGCCGGCCCGAGAGGGAATGTTGTAGACGCAGATGGGAATATCGACCGCGTTAGCCAATGCCTTGAAGTGCTGGAAGAAGCCCTCTTGCGTCGGCTTGTTGTAGTAGGGCGCCACGACCAGGGCGGCATTCGCCCCGCGCTTGGCTGCCCAGCGGGTTAGGCGAAGGGCTTCTTCGGTGCTATTCGATCCCGTGCCTGCCATCACCTTGGCTCGGCCGGCGGCCGCTTCAACCACGGCCGCGATTACCCGCTCATGTTCCGGGTGGGAGAGCGTGGGGCATTCGCCCGTCGTGCCGACGGGGCAAAGGCAGGTCGTACCGGCTCCGATCTGAAATTCGACGTTCCGCTGCAAGGTCTCGATATCGACCTGGCCGTCGCGGAACGGAGTGATCATGGCCACGGTCAATCCGGCAAAATCTTCACTTCGAGTGGTCATGGCGATTTACTTTCCTTATCTTGCCGGCCAGCTTTTGCTGTCCAGCAGCTTCCCTTCGGGCGTGAGGGCTTGCATCGTACACTGGTTACCGTCGATCGTAAAGAGGCAGAAATGGTACTTCCATTCAAACACTTTTGAGTGGGGGTTCTGCCAAGGATTCGGCATCTTCGGGTAGAGCGGCGCACCCGCGCCGCCACTGACAATAACGGTTACTCCGTCGGGCGGCTCGGATCGCTCATAGTCGTGATCGTGGCCACCGATAAACGCGGTAGCGCGATATTTCTTCATGAGCGGAAGAATGTTGTTACGAGCTTCCATGCTGGTGCGCGCATGCGTCGCGCCGTGAGCTCCAGAACTCCAGGGTGGATAGTGCGAGCAGACGAAAATATACGACTCGCGACTTGCCTTCAACGCGGTTTCGATCCACTTTAGGTTCTCGCTCGACGCAGACCAATCCAAGGCACCGTCGATGCCGATGAACAACACCCCACCGGCGGTCGCTTTCCAGCGATTACGGCCGGCGACGGGCACCAGACTTCCCATGAGCGGACTGCCTTCTTCGTGATTGCCGACCACATAGAAAGTTGGAATCGAAGCGAAGAATGGCTTGGCGACGCTGAAGAACTCCTCATCCCAAAAGCGATCTTCGCGTCCGTCGGTAACCATGTCGCCGCTAAACAAAACGAGTGAGGGATTTTTCTGCACGACCGCCTGGGCAACGCGCGACCATTCTTTGGGATAGGTACGGCTATCGCCCATGGCCACGAACCGAAACGGCTGGCCGCGCAAGGGAAGCGTCGATACGCGGAAGGGGCCTATCTGTTTTGCTCCGCTGCCGGCAAGGTGCGCCGTAAGCGTATAGCTTTGCACCGTTCCGGTCGGGAGTTCCGTGGCCCGGAAGGCATGAATGAGACCTGCGGGACTTTCCCAACGCTTTCCCGCGACCTGCAACGTGACTTCGGCCGGCATATTGGTTCGGCAGCCTACGGAGAAATAGTCCAGACCGGCATCTCCAAGAACAGGCTCTGTCTGGAAATCGAGTTCCGCGGGTGTCAGCGGGATAAGTGCAACATCGGGCACCGTTGGCTTATTCTTACTCCGTTTTGAAATAGCAAATTCGATTTCCAGGGTGTTCAATCCGGCCCTGAGCAAATGGGGCGATATGCCGGGCAGGTTCGCATAGCGCATGCCTTTCAGCGGCGGGATTACCCGCGTGCCGTTCAGTGTGCAGGACTCGATGCTTTGCGATGCGCGCAGCGTCAGGCTCGACCAGGAACTGGATTCTGCAATCGAAAATACCCAGCGGGCGCGAATCGGGCTGCCTTCCTTGGGCAGCTTGTCCTTCCAGGCCGGCTGGCCATCAACTGCAAGGCAGAATTGCGGTTTCGCTTCGGCAAGAAGGTTCTTGGAAACTGAGTCCGCGGCAAGCGTTGGCGTGCCGGCACAGAGAGCTAGTATGAGGGGAAATGGAAGCTTCATGGTGACTCGACTAACCGTTTCATTTCTCGCACAGCCTCCTCGAAGCCGACCATCAAGGCTCGCGAGACAATGCTATGGCCGATGTTCAGTTCGTGCATGCCTTCGATCGTGGCTACGGGGCGGACATTGTGATAGGTCAGTCCGTGGCCGGCGTGCAAGGCCATTCCGGCCTGGCGGATAAATCGCCCGGCTTGTATTAGTTTTTCAAGCTCTTCATCCTGCCGCCGGCCACGTCGCGCCATGGCATATTGCCCGGTGTGAAGTTCAACGGCGGCTACCTTCAACGTGGCGGCCACGTCAAGCTGCCGCGGATCGGGATCGAGAAAGAGACTGACGGAGATGCCCGCGTCTTCCATCCGGCGAATAATTTCGACCGCTTTTTCCCTTTGGGCGACGATATCCAGACCACCCTCGGTCGTAACTTCTTCTCGGCGTTCTGGCACGAGGGTAACCTGATCCGGCTTCACTTCGCAGGCGATCGCCAGCACCTGGATATCGCAGGCCATTTCCAAATTAAGCTTGACGGTCACAGTCTGGCGGAGGATCCGCAGATCGCGTTCCTGAATATGCCGGCGATCCTCGCGAAGATGGAGGGTAATGCAGTCGGCACCCCCCAATTCAGAGAGCGCGGCCGCCCAGACCGGGTCTGGCTCAAAGGTCTGCCGTGCCTGGCGGACCGTCGCCACATGATCGATATTCACGCCAAGTTCTGCCATTACGGAATGAACTCCGCGTCGCCGGGAAGTTCCTCCAAAAAGCGGGCCAACAAGTCGGCCGCGTGGTCGATATCTTCCAGCGAGATCATTTCCACTGGACTGTGCATGTAGCGATTAGGAATGCTGACCAGCGCAGCAGCGACGCCCGTCCGGTTGACTTGGATCGAATTTGCGTCCGTCGGCGTGGCTCGGCCGGAAGCCCCCAGTTGATAGGGGATTTCGTGGTGGGCAGCCGTATCCAACAGCCGCTGCACCACTTTGTGATTCATGTTCGGCCCGCGGTAGATGACGGGGCCTTTGCCAAGACGAATATCGCCTTCTTCCTTCTTTTCAATGGTCGGACAATCGGTGGCATGGGTCACGTCAACGGCGATGCCGACATGCGGATCAACACTGAACGAACTGGTTCTGGACCCGCGAAGCCCGATCTCTTCTTGTACCGTCGAAACGGCATAAGCAGCCACTTGCAGCTTGCTTCGATCGGCCCGCCGGAGGGCCTCCATGACCACCCACAACCCCGCCTTGTCGTCCATTGCGGCCGAAACGGCGCGCCCATTCTGGAGTTCCTGATAACGCAGTTCCACCGTGATCGGGTCACCCACTCGCAAAACCCGTAAAACCTCGTCCCTATTCTTCGCACCGATGTCGAGCCAGAGGTCTTTGATCTTCGGCACCTGCTTCCGCTCTTCTTCATTCAAAAGGTGGATCGGCTTGCGGGTGATGATTCCCAGAACGGGGCCTTGTGTACCCCAGACGGTCAATCGTTGTCCGATGAGAACTTGAGGATCCCAACCACCAATGGTCGAGACATGGATGAAGCCATCGTCGTCAATATATTGCACTACCAGACCGATCTGGTCACAATGCCCGGCCAGCATGACTCGCAACGGGGCTTTGGGGTTCCGCGCGGCGATTACATTGCCGTGAACGTCGGTCCGCATTTCGTCGGCAAACGACGTGGCGTAGTCCCGCACAACCTCTTGGACGGGACTCTCGTACCCCGCAGGGCTGGGCGTTGCCAATATCTGCTTGAAAAAATCTAGTGCACGTGGCTCGATACTCATTAACCGCCTATCCTATTCAAAGAAGAATGAACTACTAAGTATGCCAAGTCCAGCTAATTTCGCAATATCCCCCCGCAGGAGAACTGCAAAGTCCGGGGTCTGGTCCATTTTTTGGCGAGAACGTATGAAATTCACCCGAGATACTTGGCCGAAAACATCGACCTGACCCCTTCGCGTTGGACTTTGCAATTCTCCTGTGCCCCCCGGATGGATAGATCGCCAATGGGTTGACGTTTTTTTGCGGCCGCCGTAACATGGTCACTGGCATGAAGTGTGAGATTTCGGGCAGGGATTAAACAAACAATGACAAACGCGACCGCGAAAGTAGCTATTATTGGCTTTGGGACAATCGGCTCCGGCGTGGCTCGGCTTTTGCTCGAGCACCAGGACCGCATTTCTCGCCAGGCTGGTCGGAAAGTGGAGTTAGTTCGCATTGTCGATGCGGATATTAGCCGCCCCCGTAATATCGTACCGCCGCCCGGTCTGTTAACCACGGA